>DMMW01000024.1 GCA_003452965.1 Elusimicrobiota bacterium | reverse complement strand
AAAATCAATAGGTTATAGGGGACGTAGTTAGATAGTTAGATTATACATTTTATTTCTTACGGTTATAGGGGACGTAGTTAGATAGTTAGATTATACATTTTATTTCTTACTATTATTTCACCACGCTTAATTGACGCACTAATCGAAGGTTTGGTTATCCCAAAATATTTGCCTAACTCAACCCCGGTAATACCTAATTCTTTATTTCCCCAATATATCACAAGACTCCTTGCCTGAGATATTTTGCTGTCTTTACTACGTCGGTGTATTTCTTCTTCTTTAATTCCGGTCATTTCACATACTTTTCTTACTAGTTTATTGATATCCCATCCTTCTTTTTTCAATCTCTCCTTTTTTATCATACTTTCTTCAGAATCTTTCAATACCTTATTAACAAAATCACCATCACCTAATATTCGCTCATCACCTTGCCATCCCGCGTTTGCTCTCTTTAAACTTAATACTCCTATCCAACCACCAGCACTACGCCTTAATCCACCACCTGTTAATTCTTCCCTCTGACCGATATCCTTGCCATCTTCAACGAATTCTATGTACTTTTTTATCGCTTCACTTTTTTTACTACCAAACTGCTCAAGTATTTCTCCGGTTGATTGCCAATCAGCTTTTCTAAGACCAATTAAAACCGAATGACCACTCCATTTGTATCTGTTTAAACCTTCTATATTTTTCACTAATTTTGCTCGCAACGGATTTAAATGGATATATCTGACCAACTCTAATAAATACGATTCTTCCTGACATAATATTGACTTATATCGATTTTGATATAAATACCCTTTTCGATTATGTCTGCGATTAAAATAAATTGCATATCCGGTTAAAACTTTCCTCATCAAATCACTTAATGGTTTTACTCCTGTTCTTATCAGTAAATGAAAATGGTTGGGTATTAGCGCCCAACCATAACAATGATGACCCGTTTCTTTTAAACCCTTGCCTAATCTATTAATAAACTCTTCTCTATCAGCATCATCCCTAAATATATCACGTCTCTCTATCCCTCGTTGTATTACGTGATATATTCCACCTTCAATATTTAGACGTCCTTGTCTTGGCATGTTTTGATTCTACCATTTCTTTTATATTTTGTCAATATCTAACTATCTAACTACGTCCCCTATTTTTCTCTATTTTTCCTATTTTCCACCAATAGTTATTTTTGGGATTCTTAATGTCGGCTGGCCGTCTAATACCGGAACACCCTGCCCGTCTTTACCGCAAGTACCCGGCTGCCAACCAATATCATTACCTACCATGTCTATAGAATTTAATATTTCAGGACCGTTTCCAATCAAAGATGCGTTTCTTAGCATTCTACCTATTTTACCGTTATTCAATTCATACCCTTCTTCAACTTCAAAAATAAAATCTCCGTTAGCTGTATTTACCTGACCGCCGCCCATTTTGGTTACAAAAATACCTTTTTCTATGCTTTTTACAATATCTTCGGGATTATCCCTGCCGGGTGCTATATATGTATTAGACATTCTCGGTATCGGCTTGTGATGATAAGATTCCCTGCGGCCATTTCCAGTTGATTTAACATTATCCTTTTTAGAAGTAAATAAATCATATAAATAATTTTTCAGAATTCCGTTTTCAACAAGTATAGTTTTCTGGCCCGGTGTACCCTCATCATCATATTTATACGAGCCGCGAAAACCTTCCAGCGTAGCATTATCCATAACAGTAATCTTTTCCGATGCAACCTTTTTGCCTATCTTTCCCAGATAAACAGGTGATATCCCTTTTTGGACAGCATCTGCTTCAAGTGAATGACCTATCGCCTCATGTATCATAGTACCACCCGCCGAAGAAGATATAACTATCGGCATTTCGCCTGCAGGCGAAGATATCGCATTATTTAATAAATTAGATACCCTCTGATACGCAACCAACGATACCTTTTCAATATTTTCATACTTTATTTTTTTAAGCGATTCTTCCGCAATCACTTCATGCGCCGTCTGGGTAATTTTACCATCCGACATGACAATAGCAACGGTAAAAATTGCAGATGACCTTTTGTTTAATGCCGTCGTTTTATTAGAATTTGCTACAAAAAAACTTTTTCTACCAGAGGAAACGCGAAATGAAAGCTGTTTTATCTGGGACGATTTTGCCCTTAAGGTTTTATCCAAATTTTCAATCGCTTTTAGATACGGTAATAATTCTTCCGTTATTTCCGCAATATATGATTGTTCAATTTTTATCGGCTCGCCCTGAACCTGAACGCAGTGAACGCCGTGTGTAGTATGGGGTTCAGCCTGCTTCTGTGTTTGCTGTTGACCCATAAATATTTCCGCAAGAGAAATTAGTGATACAACCGACGGATTTGATTGTGAAGCAAAATATGTTTGTTCTCCTTTGATAAGCCGTAATCCGCAACCACTTACAGTACCTGATGATGAGGTTTCTACTTTCTTGTCAATAAAACTAAAACCTGCACTGTCGCTTTCTTCAAAATATATTTCAGAAAACTGACCGCCGGAAGATAGCATCTTGCCCAATATCAAATCAATATCTTTTTGGCTAATAATATCCATTTATTACGTTTTTAGTG
>DMMW01000010.1 GCA_003452965.1 Elusimicrobiota bacterium | reverse complement strand
TACCTTAGAGCGGATTATACATTAACTGAAATAACAGTATTTTCAATTTTATTACATTCCTCACATTCATTTTTTTGTTCATCCATTATTTTAGGAGTCAATCTATATACTTGACATTCCTTAATACTTTCATTTATCAATTTCTTTGCAAGCCCTCTAACATACCATGTATTAAATTCTGTAAAAGCCAACCTTTTTGCATCAAATAGCATTGTTCCAGAACTTTTCCAATAATTTGAATTGTTTAATTTATCAAACAATCCTTCTTCATCACCATTTAAAATAGTTTCTTTCATAAAACTTGGGAAAACTTCTTTCCCTATATTAGACAATCTACTACTTGTATATGGATTGCCTGATTTCTGTTCTTTTTCAAATTCTTCTAACATGTATTTTCGAGTTTGATCATCTAGTTCTTCGAACTGCGCCTTCATCTTATCCTCCGATTCCAATATTTTTCACTAAAACTGGAAATATCTAACTTCCTGACTCTGTCCCCTCATCCCGTTTTTAATTATTATTTCTTTCTAAATATTCAATGCATTCTCTTATTAATTGAGCATTAAATACAATCCCTAACGCAATTTCATCATTTGTAAATCGTTCTATTTTATAATATTTAATTGTTTCCTCTATATTCACTTTATCAATAGTTTTTTTATATAACCATACATGACTTAATATACCTAATATATAATTACCCACCATTCCTCTTTCTATATTTATGAATTTATTTTTTTCAATAATAAATCTCGGCTTAAGAATTACTGGGCTCCCACTCATACCTGGAAAAATATTTGCATCTATGATAAAAGCATTTATGTTTTTCATTTCTCTATTAAATTCATCCTTTATTTCAAGTGAAAGCAATTCTTCTGTATTAGTTGCTATTGTACCATCCCTAACGAACGGGGTTTGAGAATATATATTTCTATATCCTTTAGGATATCCTATTATAAATATGTCATCACCAATATTAATACTTTCATTTTTAATTACATTAGTTGTTGCAAGTAAACTGTAATCTAACCAAAGCATTTTAATATTTTTATTAAAATATGCATTTAAGATATCAGATATATTCAAAACAATAATATCAACCATATTATTCGGATGTGGATACACCCCAGATAATACAGTTCCTGAAGAGTCACAAATTTTAACAGGAATATTTAACCATTCTCTTTGGTGCGTCTTAAAACCCAAAAATATTTTCTCTCTATATTTATAACAAGTATTAATATGTGACACAACATGTTTATTTGTTACCAAATATACTCGTGTTTTTATGTCATTATTAACAAGAAAACCAGTTCCTGATATTTTACCACTTTCATCAGAAATTAATACTGTTGAATCTATTATAGTTTTATCTATCGGCATAGAATAACAATTATTGCATAAATCAATAATTATTATATAAATAACTAAAACGATTAATCTATTTTTCATACTTTATTTTCCTATTTTTCTTGAAATTATTATATAGAAAAGCGTTTAATCTTGTACTTGCATTATTTAATAAAAATTTTCATAAAACCTTCACTTATCTATCCTTTAGGTAGATAGGGATCTTTTCCATATGTATACTCTGTTTGAATCTTACCATTTGTTTTTTTTACAACGACTTGTCCTAAAGGTGCATTTTTGGCTATTTCTTTTGCTCTCCCAATTGCTCTAGATTTATTCTCAAAATTACCCGCTGATTTTTCTGCACCTCTACTTTTTACATTCCATCCTCCTTTACCGTCCGGATTCACATAAACAACTTTTCGTGACATAAAAATACCTCCATTAAAATTTTGGTATGACAGCAACCACGATTCCTTGCACCATAAAATCACTTTTTAAAATTATTGGCTTATGGGTAGGAACATTCGATTTTGGCTTGAGAATTATAAAATCTTTTTCCCTGTGAAATTCTTTTATTGTGGCTTCATCATTTATAATCGCAACTACTCTATCCCCATTTTTTGCTATTGCTTGTTGTTTGATAAGAACATAGTCCCCATCATTTATCCCTGTCTCATTCATGCTAGAACCTCTTGCTCTAAGCATAAAATATTTATATCCAGGAATTAATAATTGCTGTGATACTTGTAAACTTTCACCAGAAATCTCTTGTGCTAAAGTTTGTGCTCCGCAAGCAATTGAACCAACTATAGGAATATCAACAGTTTTATCATTTACATTATTGGGTAAAAATTCTTTTAATAAATATTTAGCCTTTTTTTGTTTTTGAATAAGATAATTCTTTTTTACTAATTCCATTAATAAAAGATTTGCTGTTCTAGATGAAATATCTAATGATTCTGCCAACTTAATTACAGAAGGAACCTTTCTAAAATGCACAAAGTAATTTCTTATAACTTTTAATGCTTCTAATTCTTTTGAATTTAACATACGCTTCACAAATATAACATATATATATGTTATATATTTATATAAATTAACATAATTATACGATTTATTAGTATTTTGTCAAGTAATATTTATTTATTTTAGGATTTTTATGTTAAACAGGTGTTTTTAGAATTGTATGTTTATTGTATTTGATTAGTCATTTTTCAATTATTTTTATTTCGGCTTCGGTGAGGTTGTATAATTTGTATACCATTTGGTCGATTTGGTGTTCTAATGAACTTGTATCTGCTTCTGGGTTCCTTTGTTTAATTGTAAGGATTTTATCAACAATGTCAATAAAAGGCTTTTGGTCTGTATCTGATATATTTTTTAATGGTAAGGCAAGAAGCGGTTCTTTATCTATCTGATAATTTTGTCCCTGCATTTTGCCCTTGTTTTTGAGCCAAAACGCAACTAATTTAGAATTTAGTATTGCTGTTAAATATTTCAAATTTAGTCGCTCTGTTTTTATTACATAGAAAGTAGCGGATACATAACAATCAAAATCTGTATATGTAAAAGTTGGTTCTATACATTTACGAGCAGAAATAATTTTTTCATCCTTAAAAAAACGTTCATCTCTTGCCCTATGTAATCCATAAGGTTTGTTATCAGAAGTGATTACTTTCTGGAACTTATCTAAATGCTTTTTTATATTTGGATATGGCTTTATGTTTTTAGGATCTTTAAATTCTGAATCTGTATATATTACCCATTCGGAATTATTGCTTATCCCATAATATTTTCCGAGTTCTTTAGTTGTATATGCGGGTTTGATTAATTCCAGTTCTTTTTCAGTAAATGGAATATCGTTTTTGTCTTTATTATTTAATATAAATATTCCCGCATTAAGAGTAAGATGAGGAAGTCTTTTTAAGTGGTTTTCAATAACATAATCCTGTGGTGAAACTATTCCCTGAGCCACCTCTTTTTCTGTAAGTTTAAAATTGCTCTGTTCTAATATTTTATCCAAAATAACTTCATTATTTGAACAGCTAAAAGTTAGTGAATTATTTAGGTATTTATTTCTTGTTATTACAGGATTCAGATATTCGGTTTTTATATTTTCTTTTTTATTTATCAAATCTAAGACATTTTCAAAACTTGAGTCCTTTACTGTTAATCTTCTATAATCAAATTTATAATTGTCATTTTTTTTATCTGCCCTGAAAATCATAATCATTGTCTGAATACCAGCTGTTTCAAATATTTTATAATCACAAAAATCAATAAGTGAGATTATTTGTGTTTCTTTTAAAACTTTTTCCCTCATTATTGTAGCACCATAACTAGTAACCCAATTATTTTGTGCAATAAATGTAAGATATCCTGTATTTTCTCTTAGTAAATCAATCCCTTTACAAGCAAATAGATACCAAATATCCATTTTTCCCTGATAGTAATGGGATTCCCTTAATCCGTCAAATGCTTCCCTGTTTGTGTATTCTTTTATATATGGGGGGTTGGCGATAACTATGTCAAAACCGTTTTTGATGCCGAACATCCAGTCGGGGTCAAACCAGTCGCATTTTTCTTCGGAAAACGGATTCCACTGTGATAGCTTTAATGTTTGAGAATTTCCGCCACCCCAACTTAAACCGTGTTTAAACATCCGAGTTTGTACTTCTTGGAATTTTTTTTCTACTTTCTTTTTATTTTCACCAAAACTGCGCAAATATTCATCTCTTAATTTTTTCAGTATTTCTATGTCTTTATCAGCTTCAAACCAGTCAAGCTGTTCTTCTTTTTTAAATAACTGCGGTTGCTTATTTTCAGTTTTTCCAAGCGGAACTTTTACTTTGTTTGGTAGTCCTATTAAACTATTTGCACAGACAAATTTGAATTCAAGGTTAGGCAAAGGTTCTATACCACGGTTTTCTTTGATGTCGTTTACTTTTTCATCCACAATTAGAGACAAGAAAAAACGGAGTTTTGATATTTCCACTGCAATAGGTTGTATATCAACGCCATAAATAGCGTCACGTATTATGCCAATTTTATGTATATAGTTAAAATTATCAGATTTAAATTTTGTTTTAAGTTCTTTTTGTAGAGTTTTATCACCGATTGATTCAAGTTTTTTGTCAAACCATTTTTGAGAATCAGGGTCTATCTTCTGTAAAATTAATAGCATTTTTTGAAGCATGCCCATTGGGAATGCACCGCTTCCACAGGCAGGATCAATTATTTTTATTTTATCCAGAACATCTACAATTTTTTCTTTTTCTTTGTTGTTCAAATTTATATTTTCATCATGATATATAAGTAGTTCACTAATTTTTTTCTCATCCAACCCTGTTTTTGTTAAGAGATACTGTTTTAAGCTTTCATCTACCATATATTCAACTATTGGTCTAGGCGTGTAATAACTTCCGGTTGATTTACGGGCAGTTTCACCGGTTTCCGGATTGATTTCAGCAAGCAGATTTTCAAAAACTCTGCCAAGCATTTCAGGATCAATTGAAAGTTCTACATCTACAGAGGTGTTTTCATCAATAGTAAAATTATAAGTTTCAAATATTTCAAAAAGATTTTTTAGCAATTTATCAGGTATTTCAAGATTGCCTATGTGCTTTGAAATGCCAAGTATTCCAGGTTCATAAAAATCATGTATATGTGGGTTAAATAATCCACCATTTAAAAATGGAATTTGATTCCATGGAATTGCTTCATATTTTTTTTCTCTTTCATTAATTGGCGTGTTTAATACTTCAAAAAATAACGGTTCAAGTATAGTATGATAATAATTTTTGTTTTCATTTATGGCATTTACCGATAATACTTCTTCGGGTAAGAGTGGTATGTTGCTATCAGAGTGTTTTTTCTTTAAAAACCAACAGAATACAAGTCGTCCAATAAGACGAACGGTAAATTCTTTGCGCAAAATGTCATCATTAGTAGATGGTAACTTTAAAGCACCACTCCCGGCGTTAATAGATTTACTACCTATTTTGCGACTGCCACCAGCAAGATTTGTAAATACCTCTGCAATTTTGTTGTAAAATTCCTTATTTACAATTTCTATAGAAAATCTGTTCTTTAAATCATCAAAATCTTTAATTCTTCCTTTATTTTCAAGATACTGTTCTGGTGTGCGCGTTTTAGCAGCTGGACCGAGGAAGAAAGAGTATCTGCGGGGGTTGGAGTATTCTTTTGTTACACGGGTATCTTCAAGTTTTAAGTCTATCGTTGTTAATGAAAATCGGTAATTTGGTGAGTTCTTTGAATAGAATAATATTAGTGCTTTTTTTGTGCTGTAATTCGCCATTATGCGAAACGTTTCTCTGGATAGAGTTACTCTTGGGTCGTTTTCGGATTCGTGATGGATTTCGTATATTTTTAAATCAAGCGACAACACTTCGCCTAACAGTTCAATTTTTTGGATACGTTCCGGTTTAAATGATAAGTCGGTTAGGTTTATTTTTTCTTTTGATATTACAAAATCATTAGGCAGGAAATTGTCTTTTAGAAACCCAAGAAATATATCCTGATTATATGGTTGACTAAAGTCCATTACTTAATTTCCTCTAATGTTTTTGTGTTTTTAGGGTCTGGTCCCGCCTACACTACGAGAGTNNGTATCACATTTTGTGATACCAGCCATTCTGCCTCGGATTCATTTAATTGAAACATATAAAGTCAGCAGGAAACCTTTTAATGTTTCTCTTTACTGCTTGATTTAAGATTCTTGTTTCTATTCCATAAAGCTTTGCCAGTTGTATGCTTAACATTACTTTATGTCCACGTATTAAAAATATCTTTTTTTCAATTATTTCTTCTGGAATTAATTCTTTCATTTTTATCTTCCNNGTCCCGCCTACACTACGAGAGTTTCGGCGAATAGGCTTTCAATACGACATTTGTTGTACCCATTTTTGGATTCCTGATAGAGACATTCAGGAATGACAATATAGGCAGAGCTTCGCTCTGCGGCTACATCTGCCAACTGGCGGAGGCAGGGAAACCCTGCCACTACAAGACATCGCAAATCCCTACAACCAACACAGCCAATCACTTTTGTTCCACCATTCATCGAATGGCGGACAATTTGTCGTTTTTTTTACTTCACTATATTGTCCTCTTGCGACTGTATCAGTTGATGGTATGTTATTTAATAGGGACAGACATCTATATAGTGAGCATTACCAATCATTTCCGGTATTTTGTCACTTAATTTCTTCTAAAAGTTGATTCTTCATTTCCTTTTCCGACGGTAAAACTTTTTTAAGTTCAGCGGGAAGTTTTGTTGTTAAATTGTATTGTGATACACCCATAGGATTTTTAACGCTTCTTAAAGCGTATTCAACGGTTATATTACTTTTATCGGCACAAAGAATAATTCCTATCGGCGGGTTTTCATCTTTCAGGCGGGTCTGTTCGTTTAGTAGATGTAGATAAAAATCCATTTTTCCGGCATATTCGGGCTGAAATTTACCTGTTTTAAGTTCAACGGCAACGAGACATTTAATTTTACGGTTAAAAAATAACAAATCAACAAAATATTCAGTGCCGTCTAATTCAAGCCGATACTGATTGCCGATGAATGAAAACCCCGAACCAAGTTCAAGCAGAAAATGTTTAATTTTTTCAATAAGCCGTTTTTCAAGCTCTCTTTCTAATACTGGTCTTGTTATTCCGAGAAAATCCAGGCTATAAACACTTTTAAGTGATTCATCCGCTTGTTCTGAAAGATGTACAGGTAAAGCTTTTTCAAAGTTGTGTTGTTTTTTTCTTAAACTTAATTGATATGCTCCGGCTTTAATTTGATTCAGAAGTACGTTCCTGGACCAACCCATATCACGCGATGATTTAATATAATATTCTCGTTCTTTCATGTTGGATATTTTGTTTATAATCATTAGGTTGTGTCCCCATGGTATTTCTGCGACAAGCTGTCGCAGAATTGATGAATCTTTATATGTATCATAAAATCTTCTCATATCCCATAGATTACGACTTGAGTATCCCCGCAAATTAGGAAATCCATTTTGCAAATCATTGGCTAATTTTTCAACGATACTTTGTCCCCATCCATATTGCTTTTGTTTCTCAATAATTGTTTTTCCGATATCCCAGTAAAGTTCTATCAATTCCTTATTTAAATGCCGACTTGCTTGTATTCTTGCAGAAGCAATTTTGTGTTTGATTTCGTTTAAGAAATTCAAATAAGTTTTGTCTAAAACGATACGATTTTCACTCATAAATTATACTTCATTATATCAGTTCTTCTGTGAGTATTAAGCTTTCTGCTTCATCTTCTATTCTTCGTGCTTTTTCTATGATTTCTATTAAGTATTTCTGCGATACATCTTTTTGCAGTTCTTCAACATCTTTTTTAAGGGATTTTTCTGATATTTGACGGATTTGTTTAGCATATCTTTCAGGTAATGCATCCAGTTCTTTTATTATATATTTTAAATCGTTGAAATAGTCCTTTTTATCTGGAATCTTTTCTTGTAATACTTCTAATTTGTTTATTGATTCGGTTTTTCCTTTATCAAAAGATACCTGGGTTTTTTTGTTGAATAGGTTGTTTTTTACATGCTGGTATATCGGTTCAAAGTTTTTACTTATTTTTTCCGATTTTTCGGTTATTTCTGATTCAAATAGTTTTAGTGCAGTTTCAGGACCTAATGTTGTATAATCTTCCTTTGAAATGCCAAGTTTGAACGTGTATTCTTTCCCTTTTCGCGCAAATACAATGACTCCAGCTGTATCTTTCTTTTCTGTTCTTCTAATGCGGGCACGATGGGGAACTGCCATTGCCTTTTGTAATATATCTGGATGTTTATTTTTCAATATTCCAAGTTCATTGCGATATTTTACATCCCATGATAGTTCTTCTTGATTTGCCATTGATTTTATAAATTCATTTTTGTAATAGGATTCCAATTCTTCATCCGAGGTTAATACTTTTATGTCGGTACCAAGTAAAGCATTAAATAATGAAATTTTTAATGTAGATATCTTTTTTATCCGTGTTTCTGCTTCACCGGTAGCCGTTGGAAAGAAATTATAGATGTAAAGTTCATTAAATACTTTTTTGTTTATGCGGTTTATACGTCCTACCCGTTGTATTACTCTTGTCGGGTTGTATGGGATGTCATAGTTGAATATAATACCTGCTTTGTGAAGGTTAAAGCCTTCTGAAATTGCATCGGTAGCAATAAGAATGTCGTAGTCGTCTTTTTGTATAGGATTACCGGCATCAAAGTTTTCTTTGATTATTTTTTTGTTGGTTTCACTTGAGTCCGCGGAGGTATATTTAAATATTTTCAATTTGTTTTTGAGTTTTTCGTATAGATAGTTTGCTGTATCTGAAAATTCGGTAAATACAACTATTTTTCTGTTGGGTTCTTTTTTTAGTTGTTGCTTTATTTCTTTTTCAAAACATTCTAATTTCGGGTCGTGTTTGATGCCGTCTTTAAACCATTCTGCACGTATTTCTTTTAGTAGTTTTATGTCTTTTTCAATGTCTTTAATGAAAGTGTCTTTTAGCCATTCTTTTTTTATTATTTTAAGTCCTTTGTCATAATATTTTTTTAGTTGCTCGTCAAATGTAATCTGCTGGAGTTCTTCATCTAAATCTTCACTGGTGGATTGTTCAAGGATTTCTATGTCCGGCAAATCACCTTTTTTGTATATTGGAACACTCTCAAATTTATTATACCAATCACGCATGTATTCGGATGATTTTATTAGTGAGTTCAAGGAATCGTGAAATGCTTTTACCGAGCTTTCAAAACGCCTGACTAATAGGCGACGCATAAATTTTGACAGGTTTATTTGTACCTGTACAAGTAAATCTTCTTTTACACCTAATTCATCAGCAACTTGTTTTTTGTGTTCTTCTTTAAGATAATTTGTCGGTTTATATCTTGTTCCCATGAAGCCCTGTGATTCGTCTTCCGTGGATACAATTTTTTCAAGAGTTTTTTCGTAAAGTATACTAAGTTTTCCAAGCGGATAGTCTAAAATTGTAGGATCTTTAACTTCAGGAAATGATATCCCTTGTTTTTTAAGGTCTTCTCGGTATTCATTAATTTTTTCCAAGTCCAATCTTGACCGACGAATAACCAATGGAGCAAGTATATCACGGATTTTTTGTGCCAATATTTTAATTTCATCTTTCATATCCGACTTTTTTTGTATTTGTGATTTTTTTATTTCTTTATATTCCTTGATAAGTTCTTTAAATCTGTATGATAAATTATCTACTGTTTGTATTGTGGACCTAGCAGGTATTTGAAATAATCTTATCATTGAAAATATGTCCTGCGGTTGGTTGTTAAATGGCGTAGCGGTTAATAAAATTACTTTGTTTCCCTGGCATAGTTGATGTAAATATCCGTAGTCAATGTTTAGTTCGTTGCGATATTTATGCGATTCATCTATAATAATTAATTTTGGCTCATTATATGCAAAATCATATTCTAATGCTTCCTGTATTTTACCGCTGCTGAATATTTTAGCGTTAAATCCAAAATCAATATGATAATCATCCCATTGCCCTATTAGATGCGGTGGTGAGATAATTATTGTTCGTAATCCCATGTTATGGGCTACTGCAGAAGCAATAATACTTTTTCCCAATCCAACAACATCCGCAATGATAACGCCGTTGTGCCGGTTAAGAATTTCTATTGATTGCGAAATAGCGTCATTCTGATATTTAAGATTCATGAATTTATTTTTTGTAATTTCGGAAGGAAGAATGATACCTTCTTTCTTAGTAAATGAAAAATATTCTTCCAAGACACGAATATATAATAAATATGGATCGTAAAGTTTATCAATCCAGATTTTTTCTATTATTTCGATAAGAAAACTGTCCGTTGTAGTTTTACCGACTATTTCTACCGAGTTTTCATCCTTCCAAAGTTCGTTGAATATTTTGAGTGCTTCCTCGTAATTGCCATTGTCACGAAATATAACATTTATTTCACGCTGTCCTTTTAATCCTGAACGGGTTAAGTTGCTTGAACCGGTAATTATTGTTCCTAAGAATTCACCGTTCTGATTATGTTCCGGCTTGTTTTCAAAAACATATAATTTTGCATGGTTTTGTTGGACGGTTTTTCTAATTTCAAGTGTTTTGTTTATAATTTTTTCAAGAAATATTCGGAATGCCTCTTGTTTTTCTTCAATATCAAAATAATCTGAATCGTTAAATAATTGGATAAACGATTTATTGAAATTATCTCTTACTTGACTTCGGGAAAGATTTATAGATTGAATTAGTTCAAATTCTTTGACTTTGTTTAAAATATCTTTTTCAATATCTAAACCAATGAGGATTTTAACTTCTTTATCTGCTATATTTTTATAAATTTCCTGGAATCCGGAAAAATAAAAATATCCAACCAAGATATTTAACTTTTGTGTGGATGGGAGAATATTATTTATTACTTCCGACAGTAGTTTTTCCTGATTAGTTATAAATTGATTGCTCATAATCTCATTTAATCCTTATTTACGGCATAATTTATCTATCTTTATGCCGGCTTCTGCTTCCTTCAATATCCCGATAATCTGCTCTTCCTTGTACCTGCCCTGTTTCATAACCATACCCCCATGAGTTTAGTTTACCATTTCTAAACTCTAATTTCAACTGGTACAGTTTTCGGGGGTGGGGTCACTCTTGTATAAATGTCATTTTGGGACCTATGTTTTGAAATGATAATCCTAATTTTAGGTTCTTTATCTGTGTGTCATATTGTGTATTAGGAAAATGTGGACGCTTTACATTTTTCTTTTTATTTCTCTACAACTTTTCCCACTTTATTATTGCTACGAAGGATAATCCAGTGGCCGCCTTTATCGAGACCAATGCGCTTTCCTGTTTTTATATCGGAAAAACATACTGTCTTTTTAAATGCTCTGCCCCATTATCGCCCCTTTATTGCCCCTTTCGCCCCATTATCGCCCCATTAACCTTGTAATATGTTCCCCTTCCAGTAGATCCAATCTTAATTAAGACCTCTTTATTTTCTAAATCTTTTAAATCATCTGTTGCTTGTCTTTTCTTAACACCAAAATTTAACTGATATTCTTTATTCGTTATTCTGCCTTTTTCTTTTACATATTTTACTGCTTTTAACTGGCGTTCATTCAATCCCAGTTTATTTAAGACCTCTTCCGTAAAAATATCTCTGGCTAATATTGTTTTGAATTCAAGATTCCGCACTGATACGAAGTCCGGCTCGGGAAGTCCCTTTGCCTTACACTGTTTGAGCATCTCCAATGTTCCCGAACCTGCTTGTTGAATGTAATCGGCAAAAAACATTACTGTGGCTAATAAAGTATTTGTCGGGTGAGATGCGTGTGGTTTTTTGAGGTCTTCTATTTTTAAGTGGGCTGGTAAAGTCCCAGAATTCCATATTTCCACTCGGTCAAGAAATACCATTACCTGAACAGAGGACGTCGTGTTATAGTCGCGGTGAGCAACTGCGTTGACGATGGCTTCCTGAACCACGAATACTGGAATTTCACGGGGCCGAGATACCTGGACAGTATGTTCCTGCTGAATAACAGGGAATTTGAGTATATCAAATACAAAACTAACTGCCTTGTCCACCTGCTCAAATAAATTCCCTTCGTAAATTTGATATGATGTGAACGGTTTCTCTACTTCGGTACTTGGCAGATGAATACATTTGATTTTTGCCTGGTCAAAAAACTTTCTCGGTTCTTTGCCGAATAATAAAACTGCGGCGTTGGTCAATTTGCCGTCTTTCAAAAGTTTTAGATGAGTAAAAACATCTTGTGTTGAAGAATCAAGAGCAAGTGGAAAATTCCGTTTGGCTCGTGCTGTTTTTAAAAACCACTTAACTTTTTCATCGTCAATATCGGAGAAAGTCGCACTGTCGCATATCCGCTGGTCAAATACGGCTCTGCCGACTTCTCCTTTCTCTTTTAAAAAGACAATCAAACTTTCATAAACAAGGTTGGTTAATTCGCTGATGGAATTAAATCTGCGATAACAATAACCCACCTTGGAATCTTTAATCTCCTTAATAAGTTTCTGTACGCCTGCTTCACGGTTTTTATCAACGGAGTTTTCACCTTTTATATAAATTAAAATGTCTTTATGCTTGGTTTTTGCTTCCCGAAATTCTGCTTCGGTAGGAGAAATTTTATTCTTGCCCGTGCTGCCGTATTTATCGCCAAGAATGCTGATATAGATATTGCCTTTACGGACTTCTTCAAGATATGCCTTTTCTGCTGAATGGCTTTTAGCCGGTGAATCTTCAAACAAGAAAACGTCAAAATACTCGGAGAGCAAGACATCACCGAGAATCGAATCTTTCACTGCCCGGCGTTCTGCTTTGAGTTCTTTCTGCACACCACTCACGAATATTTTATACTTTTTCATAATGATTTGATTATACTCTTTTACAGTGAAAAATCAAGGAACGGGGTCTTTTTGGTTTTTCATCTTTTATCATATAAAGTGAAAGATTTCCGTTCCTTCGTCGGGATATAACATATCGGATATTTCTTGCTTCTTTCTTGAGATTTTACAGTATTTAAGTATCTTTAGGACTTGCTCACCAACTTGCTCATCTAATGGAATAATAATTTTAAATATATCCTCTTCTATCAACTGGGGATTTAATCCCGAGTTGATTTTACAATATTTATAGAGTTTCCTGACACCCGACCCCATCTCGTCAGCTCGTCCAATTTCTTTAAATACTAATGCAACGAATCAATCTTTAACTTATAAACTGTTGCTCTGTCGCGACCTATACTGTCTTATTACTCTTGCATCTCAATCAATTCGTTCTTGTTGACTAAGTAAACACGTTCTTGTTTCGCCAGTTTCAGCATATCGTCGGTAAATCCGTTCTTTTCAAGTAGGGCATCTTTGAAATGAGCGCCGAATAACCTGCCTAATTCTTTGAGTTGTTCGTTTATAGTCCGTTTGTCAGCCAAGAAATATACAGAGGGTTTATTTTTAATAAACTGTTTTATGATTTCCGTTTTACCTACACGCCTTTTGCCGTAAACAATAATCAAGTGGCTTTTTTTCTCTTCCCACTTTTTTTCTAATGAATCAATTTCAGATTTTCTATTTATGAATTTATGCTCCATAAACCGCACCCTTTTAGTTAGAATACTCACGAGTAGGATACTTATGAGTATGCTATTATTTGCTCGCATTTACCGTGTATACTATCATTTATATTACATATATGTCTTATAATAATATTCATAAATTGTCAAGTAATTTTTAGATAGGATTTAGTATTAGTAAAATTTAATGGGGTAGGGTCAATTCCTTTGTAATTCTTTTGATATGTAAGAAAAGTTTTTACCAAATTTCCACCATACGTTTGCTTCAGCAATTAGTTGTGTTTTCATTGATTTTTCATTTTTTTTGACGTTATTTAGGTATTGTATTCCCCAAAATACCATTCGTTGTTTACTATGGACCTTGGGGGACATACTACAATAAAAAGTCAAGAGCATAGTCCCAGCCCCCTTATACTTCAACTACAGAAATATTTGCTAGAAATGGTTTTTCTTTTATTCCACTTGTAATAATTACTATACCACTTTCATTAACCAGTCCTTCTCTTTTTACTTGCCTGACAAAAGTGTTATAATTCCGTTCTACATCTTTTACTTTTTTACCGATTAAAACTTTTATCCCCCAATAGACAAGTAATTTCATTGCAATCGTTTTATCTACCGTAACAGCAATTATCGGTAATTGCGGGCGATATTGTGAAATTATTTTAGCTGTATTACCGGTTTTGGTTAAACAGATAATTGCTTTTGCATTGTCAACTTGTGAAAGTTTATCAATTGCTATACTTAATCCTTGAATTAATCCGCGTTCTTGTGGATAAAAATTTTCTGAAGTTAGGGTTTTCAGATAATCAGCGGATTTTTCTATTGTGTTAATGATTTCGCCCATTTCCCTGACTGTTTCTATAGGATATTTGCCTATAGAAGTTTCCCCAGAAAGCATTAAACAATCTGCCCCATCTAACACACCATTAGCAACATCATTCACTTCTGCACGAGTAGGATGAAGATTTGTTGTCATTGAATCAAGCATCTGTGTTGCAACTATTACCGGTTTACCTGATTTACGGCATTTTCTAATTATTTCTTTTTGTATTAGAGGTACTTCTGCTCTTGGTAAGCATACACCTAAGTCACCACGTGCAATCATTATACCGTCAGATACATCAATTATACTGTTAATATTACTTAATCCTTCAGCATCCTCAATTTTAGCAATTAGCGATATCTTATTATTGTTTCTAAGCAGCTTTCTTATTTTCAGTATATTTTCTTTTTTTCTTGTGAAAGATACTGCAACATAATTTACTCCGATTTTCATGCCAAAATACAAATCATTTATATCTTGTTGAGTAATCACAGGTTGTGGTAGATGCTTATCCGGTAAAGAGAGTCCTTTGCGTTCTGATAATTCGCCACCGACAACTACTTCACACTCAATATTTCTATTTATAACCTTCTTTACTAATAGTTCTATTTTGCCGTCATCAAGAAAAATTCTATCGTTTTTAGTAAGATATCTGTGTAGTTCTTTATAATCTACATTTACTTTATTTTTATCTCCCTCTGGGCAATTTTCGGTAGTTAAAATATATTTCTCACCAGGTTGTAGGATTATATTTTGTATTCCCGGTTTAAATTTGCCAATACGAATCTTTGGACCCTGTAAATCCTGCATAATCCCTATGTTTTTACTCAATTTATTTGATACTTTTTGTATAATGTTGATACGTTCTCTATGTTCTTCATGGTTGCCATGTGAAAAATTCAGACGCGCAATATCCATTCCCGATTTTATCATTTTTTCAATCGTTACGGGTTTTTCTGAAGCCGGACCCATAGTACAGATAATTTTTGTTTTACGCATAATTTAATCCAGATACGCATTTAGCACATACTGGTGAACCATTCTGTGCGTGTTAAAAAAAGAGGCATTAAATGCAATACTGTATTGCATAATATTCAGCCACTGCTCTCTATACTTGTAGAACATCGGAATAATTATATTTTCTAACTTTGCGTATAAATCTTCGGCATCTTTCTTATCGGAGTTTTCTTCGGCTAACTTTGTCCCTATTGACCAGCCGGTAATACCTTCAATACAGCCCTCTATCCACCAACCGTCTAAAACACTAAAATTCGGCACTCCGTTAAGCGATGCTTTCATACCGGAAGTGCCTGATGCCTCTCTAGGCTTTAACGGCGTATTTAACCATAAATCAACCCCGGATGTAATCATTTTTCCAAGTTCTATATTGTAATCTTCAAGGTAAGCAATTTTTATATCGGTTTTTAAATTGTGTATATGACTGAAAATTTTTTTAATTATCTCCTTTCCCGGTATATCTTTCGGGTGTGCCTTTCCGGCAAATATGATTTGTATTTTTCCGATTTTAGATATATTAACAAGCCGATGATTATCAAAAAATAAAAGGTCTGCACGTTTGTATGTAGATGCCCTTCTTGCGAACCCTATTGTGAATGTTTCATAATCCATTCCGGCATTCGTTTCTTTATTGACATAATCAATAAGGTTTTTTTTTGCTTCCAGATGTACATTCCATATTTCAGTTTTTGGAATACTGATAGTGTACCTTAATGTAAAAGGGTCTTTTGTCCAACCGGGAATATATTTATCATATAATTTCCTGAAACTTCCCGATGCCCAAGAGTATGAATGAATTCCGTTTGTTATTGAGTCAATAGAATAATTGGGAAACATTTCGCGGGAAACTTCTCCATGTTTTTTTGCTACGCCGTTTATATATTTGGATGAGTTTAACGCAAGTAATGTCATGTTGAAATTCTTTTCTCCGGCAAGCATTTTGAGCACATCAATCGGAAGAAATTCACCCAGAACATTTTTTACTAAGTCGTAAGAAAATTTGTCATGTCCTGCAGGAACAGGCGTATGCGTTGTGAAAACACACATATCTCGCACCGCATCAAAATCCAATGAAGAGTCTTCTTGTTTTTTGAGTTCTCGGAGCAATTCCAAAACCAACAAACTTGCATGCCCTTCATTCATATGGTATTTTTTTATACTATTATATCCAAGTTTACGGAGGATATGCACACCGCCAATTCCTAAAATAATCTCCTGTGCAAGCCGATATTTCTCATCTCCGCCATAGAGTTTATCCGTAAGCGACCTATCGTAGTTACTATTTTCAGAAATATCCGTATCAAGGAAGAGTATAGGGACCGTCGTATTACGCCCGTCTACCGATTCCAAGTTGTATTGCCATGCTTGAACAATTACATCTCTGTTTTCTATTTTTACATTTATTTTTTCTGGCAACAGTTCTAAAAAATCAGACGGTGTCCATTGTACAGGTAATTCTATTTGATTTCCCCGTTCATCCAATTTCTGATAGTAATATCCTTTTTTATATAACAGCGTTATCCCAACCACCGGTACTTTCAGGTCTGCACAGGATTTAAGTGTATCCCCGGCTAAAACTCCGAGTCCACCACTGTATGTTGGAATTCTTGAATCAATGCCTATCTCCATTGAGAAATAGGCTATCTTACTATCCTTTTTTATTTCTTTATTAGAAAATGTTTCTATCATTTCTAAATACCCCCATGATTCCATGTTAAATATTTACCTACAACATTCATTACAAAAAGAAATAAAGTTTCTACAAACCGGACATTTAGACATGTCGTTGAGATGCATAGTTATTTATTAGAAGACACCCTGACCATATCTATAGGTTGCTCCTTACCACAGTGTTTACAAAATTTTGCGGTTTCTTTAATAATTTCTGCACAGTAAGGACACTTTTTTGTATATCCTTCAGATAGCAAAGGTGGAAGTAACGCAATAACAATGATAAGAAAAGGGAAAAGGACACATAGCATAAACCAGATTGTAAAGTTGCGCCCGTTTCTTCTGGCTATAATACCGCCTACTATCCCCGCAATAATAAGAAAAAGAAAATATCTACTCATAATTTATTTTTTCTGTATATCCCCTACTCCAATAAATGGTATTGCTCCGCTACCTGTAACCTGCGGAAGGATTCCATTCCACTTATCTATTGCCTTAAGGTTTGCCTCTATTTTTCTCAATTCTATAAGGTCCGTAGAAATATTCGCTCTTTGCAGCCTCAGGGACTCCGCCTCTGCTTTTGCTGCCGTAATTGTCTGCTCCGCCTCTATCTTTATCCTATCCAGGTCTCTCTTTGCTTTTAGTGCAAGCTGTTCTGCTGTCTGTTTTGACTCAATGGCTTCTGTAAATACCTTAGAGAAACTGAATGAGATAATGGAAAATGCATCAACTGCTATATTATATGCTAAAAGTCTTTCAGCAAGTGTTTCTCTTATAGCCTCGCTTACTGCTGCCCTCTTTGTTATAAGTTCTTCTGCTGTATACTTGGCTGACACAGCTTTCATTACCTCTTGTATTGCAGGGTCTATAATACGCTCCTTAAAGTATACCCCGATGGTTTGATAGACAACATTTGCCTTATCCGGGACTATATGATAGTTAAGCGCAACCGATGATGTCACATCCTGAAGATCGGACGAGGCGGATGCAGCACCTGTCTCTGCCTTCTGCACCTTTACATCCATTATGGCAATCGTCTGCACTATAGGTATCCTAAAATGCAATCCTTCTCCAAGCACGTTTTTCTGAACAGCACCAAAATTTAAGACAACACCTCTTTCGCCAGGACCAATCTGGATCCATGGTCTAAAGAACAGAATGCCCAACAGAATCGCCCCAACAATCACCGCCATCCTTACAGTCGCATCCTTCATTGCAGACTGCACTTTCTTCTTAGCCTCATAAACATCTTTTTCGTCTATCATATGACCTCCTAAAGAATATGGTAATGTCAAAGACACTCCATTTATATTATCCTGCTTTTCCTACGATTTCTGGGATGCTGGGGACATACTACATATCTCATACACATCATATTAACTTACTTAACTGATTATATCCAATTTTTATGAAAAAACAAGGAGGAATTCTTTGATTAACTTCTTCTATGGTGGGTCAATTTTCAATTTCAACCGATAAAGCTACGAAGGACAAGAAATCTTAGGCAGGCAAGATTGCGACTGCCAATGGAGTTTATCCCGACAGTGTTTTTTTAAATTGTATAATATTATTTTTTAAGGTTTTTTTATTTTAAGGTTGCAAAGTTAGTTGAAAAATATATAATGTGCTTGTTGAGAAATATCCTTATCAATATTTTCGTAAGGAGTAAGCCCCATTAGAGATAGAAAACGCTTTAATATGATTCCGTGGTAATTTATATTCCACAATAACTAATCTCTAATGGAGTAAACCTTTTTACTGATTTAAACATCTAATGTAATATCCCTTTTTTTAAAAGTATTTTAATTATGAATATTTTGTCATTTCTATTACTTATTCCAATTTGTGTGTCCTGTATGTATGCTGAAAACGGTGCTGACGGCTGGACGCTGAAACAATGCCTTGATATGGCACAGTCGCATAGTCTTGAATTAAATATACAAAAACAAAAACATCTCGAAGCAGAACAGTTACTAAACCAAAGAAGAGGTGAAATGCTTCCGGATATTAGATTCAGATATTCAAGATTTCAGAGAGATACCGCAGGCGGTGAATATGCATCAGGTGGCGGTGATTCCAAATTCACTTTGAGCCAACCTTTGTTTTATGGTTTTAGAAAAACTAAAGCGATATCCCAATCAAAAGCAGAAATTAAAAAAGAACAGGCATTATTTAACAATACCTTGCGTTTACTAAAAGCGGATGTATCACAAGCTTTTTTTTCTGTTGTTCAAGCCGATGTAGATATTGTAAACTTGAAATATATACTTAAACTTATGCAGGACAGAGTAAAAGAACTTAATGAAAGGTTCCGCTTAGGAAAATCGCGGGAAAGCGAAGTGCTTGCCGTTGAATCTCAGATTGCTACTTTTAAGGCTCAGCTTGAAAAAACCGCAGGTGAACGTGCAAATGCTGTAGAAATCCTTAGTCGTTTAGTTTATATGGATTCGGCTTCACTTAAAGTTGATGATGATACCCAGGATATAACTGATGCGGGTATATTGGAATATTATGTTGATTCTGTTAAAGACAGAGCTGATATTGAATCCGCACGACAAGATAAAGAAATACAATCTTATGAATTGCGTATAGCTAAAGGTTCTCTTTTACCCACACTTAATCTTGAAGGTTCTAAATATATTAACCGAAACAACGGAAATGTTGATAGTGAATGGGACGCTTATATTTATTTGGATGCGACTTTGTTTCAAGGTGGAATTATTCGTAGTAGAATAAAAGAAGTATCTTTTAGGCTCCAGGAAATGGAAAGCAAATTAGATTTAATTGAGCAAGACGCTGTTAGCGAGGTTAAAAAGTATTATCAGGCTCTTATATCTTCACTTAATCAAGTCAAGGCGTATAGGGAATCATACGAAAAAGCCGAAAAAAGTTACCAGCTACAATTACGCGACTATAAACTCGGATTAGTTAATAATCTTGATGTATTAGCAGCTATGACTACAATGTCTGATGCAAAACGTAATTTAGACAGGGCACTTGTTGAAGCGAAAATAGATAAAGCATTACTGAATGCTGCAGCAAATCAATAGATTTTTAAGGAGATTTTTATATGACTTTATCGGATTTTTCAATTAAAAATCCTGTATTTGCATGGATGGTGATGTTTGGTATTATCATCTTTGGAATAATTTCTTTTTTTCAACTTGGCATAAGTCAGCTTCCCGATGTAGATCAACCGGTGCTTTCAGTATCCTGTTCATGGGAAGGCGCATCTCCTGAAGTTATGGAGACGGAAGTTACTAATTCTTTGGAAGATGCGGTTATGGGTATTGAAGGTGTTCAGGAAGTTTTATCTAGTTCACAAAGAGGTCGTTCAAGAGTTACTGTTTATTTTGATATTAATAAAAATATAGATGTTGCTCTGCAGGATGTTCAGAGCTCAGTAGCACGCAGTCAGAGGAACCTGCCTCGCGATGCAGAACCGCCTATTATCTCAAAAAGCAATACTGAAGACCAGCCGATATTATGGATTTCTTTGTCTGGAAACAAACCGTTGAAATATCTTATGGAATATACAAAGAATCAAATAGTTGACCAACTGGCAACTACTCCCGGTGTAGGTGAGGTTTTTATGGGAGGTTTTGCCGAACCCAATCTTAGAGTATGGTTGAATGCCGAAAAAATGCGAAACAACGAAATGACAATAGATGATATTACTTCAGCAATTCAATCCGAACATGCAGAAGTACCTGCAGGTTATATAGATACCGGTAAGAAGGAAATGAATATACGGGTAGTGGGTGAAGCTGGCTCTGTTGAGGAGTTTGCGTCATTGATAATTCCCGCACGTAGAGGTTCACCTATCTGGAAAAAATTCACTATTGGAGATGTTGCAGAAGTTGAAGAAGGCACTGAAAATATCCGCAGGATTTCACGCGCTATGGGAGTCACAACTGTAGGCATGGGTATACGAAAACAACGCGGTACAAATGCAGTCAAGGTAGCTAAAGAAGTTAAAAAGAAACTTGATAATATGAACAAATATCTGCCTGAAGGTCTGGTTTTGGCAATACGCTTTGATACAACTAACGTTATTGAGGAATCTATTCATGAAATGTATTTTGTGATGATATTATCTATTTTACTCACAGGCATGGTAAGCTGGTTGTTTTTAGGCTCGTTCAGTTCAGCATTAAATGTATTTTTAACTATACCTATGTCATTATGCGGAACACTTTTTGTAATGTATATTCTCGGGTTTACGCTTAATATGTTTACACTTTTAGGACTTTCGTTAGTGATAGGTATAGTGGTTGATGACGCTATTATGATGCTTGAAAATATTGCGAGACACAGAGAAGCAGGCGAAACTAAGGTAAAAGCGGCTATATGGGGTGCACGTGAAATTACATTTGCCGCAATTGCTGCAACAGCTGCAATACTTGCGATATTTGTACCTGTTATTTTTATGGAAGGAGTAATTGGTCGCTATTTTCTCCAGTTTGGAGTTACTATCTCTGTTGCAGTTGCAATTTCATTATTAGGAGCTTTGACACTTACCCCGATGTTTTGCGCTCAGTTCTTACAAGTTGGGCATGTTACGCAACTTGGGAAAATAATAGATAGTTTTATGTTATCTTTTAAAAGAATTTATTCAAAACTATTAAATTGGTGTTTAGATAATCGTTTGAAAGTTGTGCTTACCTCCATAATTTTCTTTGTTGGTTCATTGCTGCTCGTAAAATTAGTTAAAACCGAGTTTACACCAGCACAGGATATAAGTAGATTAATGGTTAGGATGGAAACAAAAGTAGGTTCATCATTAGAGTATACTGATGATATTTTTAAAAATATTGAAGAGCAACTAATAAATATTAAGGAAATAGAAGCATATTTTACAAATATTGGCGGTGATATGGTAAATACCGGTCAAATAATGCTTACCTTAAAACCATACAATCAGCGCCCTATAGATAAAAGTAAAAAACAACCATTGACACAACAAGAATTAATACCTATTTTACGCAAAAGTTTAAGGACTATTGCAGGTGTTGAAAAAGTAGTTATTCAGGATCCTTCGCTTATGAGTCTGGGGGGAAGGCGTGGATTCCCTGTTGAGTTTACTATTAATGGTCCCGATTGGGATAAGCTTGCAAATTTCAGCAGAATAATGGAAGAAGAAATGGAAAAAACAGAATTTTTAACCGACGTAAATTCTGATTATGTTCTTGGAATGCCTGAAGTAAATGTAGTCCCCGATAGACAAAAAGCTGCAAACCATGGTGTAAGTATTTCCGCGATAGGTAATACTATTAATGCGTTAATCGGCGGAGTACGTTCCGGCAAATATTCAAAAGGTGGTAGGCGATATGATGTAAGAGTCCAGCTTGTCGAAAAAGACAGACGCAATGTTTCCGATATAAGTAAAATATGGATACGAAACAATCGGGGTGAACTTATACGGCTTTCTGAAGTTGTAAGTATAGTAGAAAAGCCAACTTTGCTTTCAATAACGCGTAAAAACCGAGAACGTGCAATAAGGATGTATGCAAACATTCCGTTGGGTAAATCTCAGGGTGAAGCGCTTAAAATTGTACAAGCTTTGGGTAAAAGAATTCTGCCAGAAGAATATAAGCTGGTTTTTTCTGGAAGCGCTCAGACATTTAAAGACTCGTTTAATAGTTTATATATAGCATTGATTCTCGGTATATTTGTAGCATATATGGTTTTAGGAACGCAGTTTAATAGTTTTATTCATCCTTTCACGGTACTTATTGCTCTTCCCTTTAGTATTTCAGGTGCTATATTCGCTATGCTCATTACCGGAAAATCGTTGAATATGTATAGCGCTATAGGTATAATTTTATTAATGGGTATTGTGAAAAAAAATTCTATTTTACTTGTAGATTTTACAAACCAAAAGAGAGAAAGCGGGAAAGATGTTAGGGAAGCGCTTATGGAAGCTTGTCCTGTAAGATTAAGACCTATTATAATGACATCCTTTTCAACTATTGCCGCCGCAATCCCGCCCGCACTTGCATTAGGACCGGGTGCAGAAACAAGAGTACCTATGGCTGTGGTTATCATAGGTGGTGTGTTCCTTTCAACACTGCTTACCCTGTTTGTAGTGCCTTGTGTATACAGCCTTATGTCGGTATTTGAAAGCCGCAAACATTTAAAAGATGTTAAAGAAGCTATGTCGGAACTTGAAAAAAAACACGAACATGAATGATTAGAGGGATAATTAGGGATAGCTGTCCTTAATTAAATATTTCTGATTAAATATGGATATGAATCAATTTGAAAAAATTATTGAAGAAGCCTTTAATAGAATTCCCAGGAAATTTAAAAAAATATTAGAAAAAGA
This sequence comes from Elusimicrobiota bacterium, assembly GCA_003452965.1. GTDB lineage: Bacteria > Elusimicrobiota > UBA8919 > UBA8919 > UBA8919 > UBA9627. The sequence continues at coordinate 17,414 of DMMW01000010.1, read as the reverse complement.
GAATATTAGGTTACTTCCAAGAGAAAGTGTGCCGGCTGCTGTTAAGGATAAATTTAAGAACAGTATTGTATTTGGTGTATTCATAGGTGTTCCGCACAATAAACGTTCCATTTTCAATATACAGAGTGAACCGACGAGAATTGAATTATATAAAGAAAGTTTTGTAATGGCTTTCACAGAACAAGAAGAAATGGAAACCCAGATAATAAAAACGGTGATTCATGAAATTGGTCATTACTTTGGTTTTTCTGAGGATGAATTACGGAATTACCTTGTTTAATCAAAAAATGAAAAAAATAGTATTAATATTTTATATTTTACTTTTAAGTATAAATTTACAAGCAGAAGAACTAAAATACGGTAAATTTTATTCCGATGGATTGCCGACAAAAAAATGGGTTACATTAACTTTTGATGACGGACCTAATCCGTTTGTACATGATAAAATATTTGAAATTTTAAAAAAGGAGAAAATCAAAGCAACCTTTTTTATTCTTGGTTCTAATATGGCACGATTTCCGAACTCAGCGAATAAATATATACAATACGGGCAGGAAATTGGAAATCATACCTATTCACATTTAAGTTTTTATAACTTAAGAAAAAAGAAAACAAAAAACGAATTTAAAAAAATATTAATCGATGAGATTGATAGGACAGAGGAGATGATAAAGGATATAACAGATGTTAAACCGCTGTTTTTAAGAATGCCGAACGGTTTTAATTCCCCTGTTGTTGAAGAGGTGGCAAAAGAAAGAAAATATATTATTGTTAATTGGTCTTTTGGGTTCGATTGGAAAAAAATGTCAAAGGACCAACTTGTAGAAAAATATCTAAATAAAATTAAACCTGGTGCTATAATATTAATGCATGAAAAGAAACTGACTGCGGAAGCGTTGCCCGAGATAATAACCGGAATTAAGAAGAAAGGATATGAAATAGTTCCTTTGAAAGAAATCCTGAGTATTAAAAATACAGATTAGATAGGAATATTCATCAGGGGGATGCTGCCTGCCTGCCGAAGCTTTAGTGTAGGCATGGAGTTTTTCAGCAGACCCTAATTAAGGTGGATGATGTCACCGCTGTGATAAAGTGAAGTGAATAAAAGAAAGTATTCGAGAATATGGCGAGTTAGAAGAAAATTGTTCTTTATGTGTTCATGCCCGTTTAGACCGAGTTTTTTGGCATATTCAGGCGAATTAATGAGTTGTTTTATCCAATAAGCCGTTCCTTCCACAGTATGGGTAAGAATTCCAGAATGTTTATGCGTAATTTGTAGCGGAATTCCACCAACAGCCCCTGCAATTACAGGTTTTTTCTTCCAAAGTGCTTCAGAAACTGTAAGTCCGAAGCCTTCCTTAAGTGATTTTTGTAAAACTATATCCGATGCACGCTGTAAAGCGTTTATTTCAATATCATTATTTGCAGGTTCTATTACAAGTATATGAATATCCGAATCATTTCCAGCTTTCTCTTTTACCATATTTAAAACCTTGTCATGTTCCGGATCATCAGTAGCTGTATTTCCAGCAAGTATTAATTGACAATCAATATGTTTCCGTACTAATTTGAACGCATCTATTACTCCAAGCGGGTCTTTCAATATATCATAGCGTGAAATCTGTGTTATAATCGGTTTATCTTTGGTAATTTTATATTTATATAAAACAGAATCAATAGTAGATGCATCAAGTTCTTTGTTTTTATCGGAAAGCGGATCTATAGATGGTGAGATTAAGAATTGTTTTATGGGAAGTTCCTTTGAAAACACCGGAGCAGAAAATATTGATGCATCGTATGAATTAATAAACTGCTTTAAAAAATCCCATACCTTAATTTCGGGATGGGAAATGTCAATATGGCATCTCCATATCCACTTCTTATTATTACCGAAATCTTTTTTTCTGTTGATAAGCCCGATTGGTTGCGGGTCATGAATCAATATCACATCGCCATAAAAATTTATCGCTTGTGCGTTCTCGTTTTCCACTTGTAAAAAATAATCAAATTCTTCGTCGCTTATTTCGGCTGGTATGCCATGCAGCGTATTGTGAAATCTCTTTGTTATATTGAAAAATCTTTCGCCGCCTTTTATCAAATCCCAACGGGTATCCACTCCAAGTTCATTCATTAGCGGAACTATTCTGTTCAATATCTCTGCAACACCTCCACCTACAGAGGTAGAATTGATATTTTGGATAACTTTACCTTTTAATCTTTCACTAAGGATTTTTAACTCTTCTATTATATCCTCACCTACTATTTTAATATAATCATTTATTTTAGCCATTTATTCTCTTTTCAATCAAAAATATTATTTCATTTCTTAATGATTCCAATGTTTGAGTATATGGGTCCAGTTTTGATATCTTATCCGCTAAATCCCCCTCTCTTAACTCAGTTGTCATCCAGTACGAAAAATCATTTTCCACTTTTTCAAGACGAAGCCGCGCTTCAAACATATGGAAATATATGGAGTGTATAGATACTTTTTTTACAATTTCGAGAAATTCCTTCAAATCCTTTGCAGAATATTGGGTTTTCATTATAAATGAGATTGATTTCATAAAGTGGAACTGTTCCCCTTCATATGCTTGTCTGCTTGACGGATTTCTGTTTATGTATTGTTCTATTATTGTAATAAATATTTCTCTAATATCTGAAATTTTTTTGAATTGTATTATATCAATTGATGCCAACCGCTCGCCAAGTTTATCTTCCTGTAAAATATTTGTAACCCAATAGGCAAAATCATTCGGTGGCTCGGGAGATAAAAAATGGTGCTGCTGAATATATCTGTGCGTATGAAAATAAATGGATGAACCCGGAACAGATTTAATGCCTTCAAGAAGTTCTATTATGTTCTTTGCCTTTATCCCTAAAAGCTCGGTGAGATTGAAACGTGTAAAGAAAATAAACGGATTATTCATAAAATATATTATCAGCCTATATTACTCAATAAATTGAGAATATTTTTTATTTCTGATTGTTTTTTTAAATAATATTTTGCTTTTGACTTATTTGATTTACCGATTTTTATTGTTATTTCTTTTTTCAATACCGAGAAAGCATCTTCATCAGTTGTATCATCACCTATATATATGATTTTTAAATTATTATTTTTATTTACTTTTGAATATATTAATTCAACGGCTTTACCCTTATCCCAAGCAATATTAGGCCTGATTTCCCATACCTTTTTACCTATGGTTAATCTTATTTTACTATTATTATGTATAATATTTTTAATTATTAGAAACAACTTATTTAAATATTTTTTTTTGACCAACCGCCAATGAATGCTTAATGTAAATTCTTTATCCTCAATAAATGCACCCCGTATTCCTTTTATTTTTTTACTTATCGCTTTTTTTATTTTGCTGATTATCGGAATAGCTTCCTTGAGTCCCCGATGGATAAAAACATCCCTGCCTATCTCTATTTCAAAACCGTGATTGCCTGCATAAATAACATTTCTAAGATTGACTAATTTTTTTATTCCTGATAAAGTCCTGCCTGATATTATAGCCAATATAATATTTTTATTACTTTTAATGTTTTCTAAAGCATGCTTAATGTTTTGCCCGAGTTTGGCATATTCTGGCTTTTTAACTATGGGGGTTAGAGTACCATCATAATCCAGGCAGAGTAATATTTTATATCCTTTTATTTTTTTCTTTATTTTTCCTAATTCTTTAAAAAAATATTTCATTTTTTATTTTTTTTAAAAAATAATTCACATCTTTCAAGAATAATTACATTATCGAAAAATCTGGTTTTGAACGATATAGCGATATTTAGGCGATAAAAAACCGTTAAAAAATTTCAACTGTCTGAACGAGCATAGCAAGTGAGTTTTGAAATTTTAGTGTTTTTTGAGCCGTTCATCAAGGCATGCCTTGATGAAAATATCGCGTCTAGTGAAAAACCATGATTTTTCATAATTTTCTTAATATTTTGTACCCTTTTATTTTTCCTAATTCTTTAAAAAAATATTTCATTTCTTTTTTTTCATGAATAATCTACATTTTTTTATCTTTAAATATATTGATATTATAATATGTGTTAATGTATTTCGTTGTGAAAACATCTTGAATTGTTCCGTGCTTTCTACATCCTTAATTTCTTTATTTAATTCCACCTTGAAACTCTGGCTTTTTAGAACACCTAATATTTGGCTTGGATATACAGACCTGTAGCCAACTATAGTAAAACTAATAATTGAACAAATCGCAGAATAAATACCCACTTTGGGTCCAAATAACTCTATCGCCATAACTGATGAGGCAATTGGTGTATTTGTGCAGGCAGCAAGAAGAGATGTCATACCAATTGCTGAAAATGTACCTAAATCAAAATTAAATATCCTTGCAAACAAGTTCCCGCTTGCAGCACCTACGTAAAAAATAGGAGTCACAATCCCACCACTACCGCCACATGACAATGTAATAGATGTTACTATTGTCTTCCACAAAAAAGCAAGTTTAGGTATATGTTCACCATTGATAGCTTGCGCTATAGTATCCAATCCAAGTCCAAGATATCTCCGAGAAGTAACCTGTACAATAAATACAACTAATAAACCACCTAATATAGCTCTCTTTTTATAAGGAATCTTTTTGAACTTTTTATGGGTGAAATTTAATGTCTCAATGAATAAATATGCAACCAAACCAATAAGAATTGAAAAAGCAACTACTTTTAATAAAAATAAATCAGTAAATTTAGGGACAAGATTTATCGGATGTGTGAAATATGTTATACCGAATAATCTGCAGGTTTGAAAACCCACAATTCCAGCAATGAAAGACGGATATAATACTTCATAAAAAATCTGTCCTATGAACAAAACCTCAACACCGAAAAGCGCACCAGCAATAGGAGTTCCAAAAACGGCAGCAAAACCGGCACTTATTCCACAAATTACAAGTTTTTTACGGTCAATTGGATGAAATTTTAAAATGTTTGAGAATAAAGAAGCTATTCCACCCCCTATCTGTGCGCAAGGGCCTTCCTTACCTACCGAACCTCCGAAAGTAATAGTAAGAATCGAAGTTATGGCTTTGATGGGTATAACCTTCCAAGAAATTTGTCCGTGTGTTTTATGAATAGATTCTATAACTTTTTCTGTGCCATGTCCCTCCGATTCAGGAGAAATATTCCTTATTGTTATGGCAATAAGTAAAATAATTATTGGTAAAATAAAAAAATAATAATTAAATCTATTAAAAAAACTAATTGTAATATCCAAAGAAAATAAAAATAGTCCGGTAGAAAATCCTACAACAGTTCCTATTATTATCGCCAATAAAGTCCATTTTACGATACTTGCTATTAGAATACTCTGTTCAAAAACTCTTTGTTTTATTTTTATTTCTTTCGGAAAATATTTTCTAAACACTACTTTATTCCTTTATTGGCAATGTAAATGAAAAATTACTGCCTTTATTTTCAGCATCTTCAACCCATATTTTGCCACCATGCAGATTAACAATAGATTTTGCTATGAACAATCCTAAACCTATTCCAGACTCCTTTTTTGCTTTTTGTTCACTCAATTTGCTAAATTTATTAAATATTTTTTCTTTTTGCCTGTCCGGTATTCCAGGACCTTGGTCTATTACACTTATCCTTACTTCATCGGGAAACCTTTTGGCTATAATTTTAATCTCAGACATCTCAGGTGAATATTTTAATGCATTGATAATGAGATTCTGTAAAACTTGAATTATTCTATCTCTGTCCATATAAATTTGAGGAATATCTTCTCCAACTTCAAGCGATATTCTTATCCCTTTTATTATGTTTTCGCTCATAGAATTAAGCACATCATTAATTAATTCTTCTAAATCTGTTTTTTCAGCATCCATAACAATTTTGTTTTCTTCAATTAAAGATATATCAAGGAAATTTGAAATTAGCTTTGATAGTCGCCGCGTTTCAGTGCGTATTATATTTATATATCTTTTTTTGTCTTGTTCGCTTAAATTTAAATTTTCATTGTTTAATGTATCCGCAAAACCCATCATTGAAGTAAGAGGCGACCTTAAATCATGGGCGACAATGGAAACAAACTCTGTTTTCCTTTTATCCATTTCTTCCAACTCTTTTGTTTTCTCTTTTAATTTTTCATTTGATGCTTCTAATCCATTAGTTGCTATTTTAACTTTTTCCTCAAGTGAATTATAAAAAGATTCTAATTCAACTATCATAAGATTAAATTGTTCTGATATTTTTCCGATTTCATCAGCATTATAAACAGGTATCTTGCAATTAAAGTCCCTTTTGGAAACACATTCAGCTGCACGAAATAAATCTCTGATAGGTCGTAAAAAATATGTTAAACTTGAATAATTAAAAATCATTATCACGACGATAGCTATTAACCATAATATTATACTTGTTACTACTCCTTTATTAATTGCCTGCTTCAGCTTTGTAATCGGGAATCCTACTATTATAGAACCTATTTTTATTTTATTTTTTCCTATTATCTCCCCGTAAACATCGTATATATTATCTTGCATATCAAATATATTTTCTGTAACAAATTTAATTTCAGTTTTTCCACGTTCACCGGCTATACTTATTAAATTATTTCTTTTATCAAAAAATGCTATATATTGTATCTCCCGTTCATTGATAATAAAGTTAGAATATTCTTCTATTACCTCTCGTTTTAATTTTGTCTCGTCATCAATGCTATGTACTATTACATCAACAATCACCTTGGTTCTTAATTCCATTCTCTCTTTTAAACTTCTTTCCATGTGGAGCATGCTTATATATGAAATAATAGATATAACCAAAATATTTATAAAAGAAATAATTATAATCAATTTTAATTTAAAAGACATTTTTTTTATTAATTTAATCATATATGTGCTATAGCCCGCTTTTATATTTTTATTAATGTGCTTATAAACTTGCCAGCCCACTTATAAATATTGTTTTCTTGAATATGTTCGCGCATCCTTTTTATCTGTTCCTTTTTTTCATTGGGCGGAATTTCAATCGCCATTTTTATAGCATCAGCAAAACCTTCGGTATCGTACGGATTTACCAGAACAGCATCTTTCAGTTCCCTAGCGGCACCTGTGAATTTTGATAACATTAGAATGCCTTTTATATCAACATTAGCAGAGATAAATTCTTTTGCAACCAAATTCATTCCATCATGAAGAGAACCTACCAAACACAAATCGCATGCCCGATATAAAGCGATATGCGTTGTATAATCAATTTTCTTGTTTAAAAGCACAATCGGATACCAATTGCCGGAACGATATTTCCAGTTTATTTCCTCAGTCAACGCTTGAATTTCATCTATTAATTCCTTATATGCCTTAATATGTAATCTGCTAAGCGCACCCTTTTGAAAAAAAACGAATTTTTTATGGTATTCAGGATATTTTTCTAAAAATTTATCTACAGCCCGAATTTTTTCAATTATACCTTTTGTATAATCAACTCTGTCAATACTCAGTGCAAGAATTTCATACGGAGGGTCTATTTCAAAAGACAAATCCTCGACCTTTTTAGTAACATCTGCACTACCAGCCATTTCAGACAATGATTCAAAATCCACACTTATAGGAAAATCTTTAATTAAAGTCTTATGTCCCTTATACGTTACTGCTGATTCTTCCCAGTCAACTTTTGATTCTAATTCAATTTCACATGTTTCAAGAAAATTATGACAATGATATTTGATATGAAAACCCAATAAATCATTCGCTAACAATCCCTCTAAAATTTCAGTTTTCTGAGGACATACTCTGAAAACTTCCGGATTTGGCCATGGTATATGCCAAAAAAGGGAACTCACCGCTTCCGGTTTTTTTTCTTTTATGTATTTTGCACAAAGAGTTAAATGATAATCCTGTAACCAAATAAAAGGCTGCTTATCATCAAACAATTCCAGAACACTTTCTGCAAATCTTTTATTTACATTTTTATAAGTCTCCCAATCGGAATGCATAAAATTGGGCTGACGATACGCAATATGACTTAACGGCCATAATGCCTGATTTGAATAACCGTAATAATAACCTTGTTCTTCATTTTTTGTTAGATTTATCAATTTCATTGAATATGCAGATTTTTCAGGAGGAACTTTTACAATATTATTTTTGTCAATAACACTGTTATCGGCATCACCTGAAGAAGCAGCTACCCATACACCTTCTGAGGCCTGCATTACGGGATCCATTGCTGTTACCAAACCACCTATAGTTTTTGTACATTTAACTTTTCTTCCAACATAATCAAAAACATAAGGCTGTCTATTGGAAACTATAATAAATTTATATTTTGCCAATTTTTCCTTCATTAAATCTTGCAGAACATTCTTATCCCACATTTTGCCTCCTAATAACAACAGAGATTAGCATATAGAGTATAGAGGTTGGAACACCTTTAATTATATACCGTCTCGTAAAGTATGTCAAGAACAACAAATTAGAACTTAATTTTTTCTAATATTTCTTTTAATGAATCTGCAGAACTTTTAAGCTGTGTTTGTTCCTGTTCTGATAATTCTATTCTTAAAAATTTTTCAACACCGTTTTTATTAACTATAGCCGGAATACTGAGACATATATTAGAGATGTTGTAATAATCATTAATTAGAGTTGAAACCGGTAAAATAGAATTCTCATTTCTTAATATTGAGCCCGTTATCTTGACTAATGCCAAGGCAACAGCGTAATAGGTCGCACCTTTTGCTTCAATTATTTTGTAAGCAGCATTTTTAACCTCACTGAATATCTTTTCCAATTCGCTCCTACTATTGTCGCAATGTCTGGAACATATTGCACAATATTTTGACAATACCATTCCGCCAATGTTTGCATTGCTTAACACGGGAAGTTCTGTGTCTCCATGTTCACCAATAACATAAGCATGAATATTTCTTGAATCTATCCCGCAATGTTCACTAATTAAATATTTGAATCTTGCTGTATCCAAGACAGTCCCGGAGCCTATTACTCTATTTGAAGGAAATCCGGAAATTTTCAAAGTTACATATGTTAATATATCTACCGGATTTGAAACAACTAAAATTACCGCATCTTTGGCATATTTTATTATTTTAGGAATTATATCCTTGAATATTTCGGTATTTTGTTGCACCAAATCTATTCTTGACTGACCCGGAATTTGTTTAGCTCCTGCCGTTATAACTATAACATCTGCATTTTCACAACCTTCATATCCCGCTGAATAAATTTTTGCAGGTTGAGTGAAACTTATCCCATGATTCAAATCCATGCATTCACCTTTTGCACGTAATGCATTCCTATCAATTAGAACAATTTCTCTTGACAGGCCGCTATTCATCAAACTGAAAGCAAATGTACTACCGACACTTCCTGCACCGATTATTGCAACCTTTGGTTTTTGAAAATCCATAATTTTCATTCCTTTTTTATGATTGTAAAACTTCATCTTACCCATTCCCAATGCAACTTGTCTCGCCACACAGAATGGAGCTTCATCCTGCAGCCAGCCAAGGCCGAAGCCTTGACGGGCCGGATTCCGCTCCTTAAAATCTTATGGTAAATGTTATAATCCCGATTGTTATCGGGATGGAGCTTCATCCTGCAGCCAGCCAAGGCCGAAGCCTTGACGGGCCGGATTCCGCTCCTTAAAATCTTATGGTAAATGTTATAATCCCGATTGTTATCGGGATGGAGCTTCAAGTGTTTTTTTCAAGCCATGTCGTTATTTCATCAACTTCTCTTTCAGTCTTTACGTCTATGCAGTATACCAGTCCTTCCGGACTGAGTTCTTTGCTGAATTTTTTTATAATATCTATGCTTGTGACATCCAAAATCTGAAGTCCCTTACCAGCTTTCTGGCATTTTTTCAGAACATCAATCCATTCATACTGCGGCGGCTGCCCATCACCGGGTATCCACTGAATTGCATCAATTTTTTTTATTGCAAGAATATTATCAAGATGTGGTAATGCTCCGGGACCGTCAAGATGATAGATGCAATGGTCAAGAAAATTCGCCTCTTCCTCTAATGCCGGAATTATATATTCATTTGCAATTTTCGGTGATACCATACATATAAAATCACATTGAATCGTTGCATATTTATCTTTACACCAAAAAGGAATCCACCCTATAGTACCGGTTTCGTTGTTCATTCCGCCTGCTTCATATAAAGAATTATATACCGTTTTATATAATTTTCTGACTGATAACATTGCCTTTGCTATTGATTCGGGATAATCATAAAAATCCATACACAATTTAGCCGGAGACCGAATCGCACTTAACATATCGGCATTTGAATAAAAATCGCAAATCCCAACGAGATATTTCCCCTTTGAATGTTCTTTAAGAATCTTTGAATATTCCAGAAGACTTTGCCAGACGGAATTATTTTCATTTAATTTAATCTTCGGGATAAATTCTTCCCAATTTTCTACTATAGGTTCTACCCAATTCGTAGTTTTGCTACTTTCTGAAAATTTTAAATCAGCACCGAGCATTGCAGCAAACTGGTCAGGACCGTGACTTGGAGAAAAACACGGAATTGATTCAGCAAGAAATAACGTATTATCCAACCATTCATCAATTATCGTCAGTTGTTCTCTATAATTCTTCGTACATGCATTATAATACTTATACTTATCTTTATCAACAGTTTTTCCTTCTTGTTTAACTACATTGGCAACCACAAGCGGACGTTTCAATACTTCTTTTGCCCAATAATGATTCCACATTTCTTTTGCATAATCAAAATCCGGTTTATATTTAAGTTCCAATTTACTTCTCTTCATTTTTGAATATTAAGGGATCATTTTTAGAATTGATATTGCTTTCAGTGTAAATGCAATCTCTCGCTTCATAGAAACACTTGATAGCATATGGACATTTTATTTTCTGAACAGGAATTATTTCTTCATTCCCGTTGGGTAATGTATTATGAATAAGTTTCTGCAAGACTTCCACTTCTCTATTCGTCAACACACAATATTTTTTAACATCACGATACAAAATCTTCATTTTTAAATTACACCATTTTATTTATTTTGATGAAATAATCTATTCCAAGATTCTTATTTTAATATCTCTCAATTCTATGCTTTTTGTTTATACATTGAAGCGTATCTCTATAATATCTGATTCTTGGATAATATATTCCCTATCTACTAGCTTTACCAATCCTTTTGTCTTGGCATCATTAAAATTATGGCATTTCATAAAATTGTCAAAACTTACAATATCCGCTTTTATAAATCCGCGTGCTAAATCGGAATGTATCCTGCCCGCACAGGTCACAATATCGGAACCTGCTTTTACAGGCCAGGCATGAACCTCATCTTTTCCCGCTGTATAAAAAAATATAGTTTGTGATTTTTTTAATACTTTTTCAATTATTTCGTTTGTTTCAACTTTGTCATCAATAATTACAATCGGTTTCATGCTATTCGGTGACAGCATCTGAAGAAGTTTCTGTTCCTGTTCGTTAAAAACGATGTCACATAAAGGCATTTCATTTTCAAGACAAGATATACATTTTTTTATTAATTCTTTTTCAAAATTATCATTTGTATTCTGCACACGTGCTTCAAGTTTTTCAATATCGGGAATAAGCAAATCAAGTATTTTATCTTTTGAAATAACAATAGCGTTTACCTGAACGAATTCATTAATAATGAATTCTACAAAATATGGAGTTATTTTTTTAGGTTCGCATTTATTTTCCAATGCGACAAATTTTTCATCTTTGTATTTTATCTTACCCTCAGGTATTTCTATCCCGATAAAACCTATCTTCATAAATTTCCTCCGAGCCAATCTATTTTATGTTTCTTAACCGAAATATCGAAAAATTGACGTATTTTTTCTAAATCCTTAGGGTTTATTCCCCTCCTGTCAGACGGATGGGCAATATAAAAAGCATTTTGTTTAATAATCCAGTTATTTTCTTCGTTAACTTTTCCGAATAACAACCATACTATATTTTTATTTATTTTTGATAAACATCTTACCAATTTATAATTAAAATCTTTCCAATACATTAAATGAGAATCCCCACTATCACAATTACCCATCCTGTATGTCAATGCAAAATTCAATAAAAATATTTTTTGTTTTTCCCAATAATCAAATACCTTATCCGGCGGCAATATATTATAATCTTTCTTTTCTATTGCGTTTTTTATAATTTCAATTTTTTCTAATCTTGAAGCTTTTTTATTCTTCTTACTGTCATGCCAGTTATACAACATTTTCAAAATGTTTCTTAATGTTGCTTGCCTGAATGGAATAAGCCATGAATTCAATTCTTTAACTTCAAATGCGCGGCCTGTTGCAATATTTGGTTGCGGATATGGGTCCTGCCCGATTATTACTACTTTAATATCTTTAGGACCGAGTTTCTCAAAAACTTTGAAAATATTTTCTTTAGAAGGTGTAATTTTATCTCTTCTAATATTCTTCTCTATACATTCCAGGCATATATTTTCAAAAAAATGTTTCCAGTCTTTGTGAACCCGGAATTTTGCACCTAAAAACCCAAATTCATATTTATTTATGTTATCCTCCAAACGGGCAACAAAAATATCACCTTTTCAAGCATACAAAGTTTTTATTACAAGAATCCTCATAAATATTGTATCTAAACACTAATTTTTTTAAAGAGATTTTATTAAACAAAATATGGAGTAACCTTTTTGGGATTGCATTTATTTTCCAATGCAACCATTTTTTCATCTATATATTTTATCTAATCCAATGAAGCCTATTTTCATAACTTCCTTTACATTGTCCTAATCATAGATTGCTCATAAACTGGAAGATTTTATCGTTATGATATGGAAAATCCTCATGCGCAAAATCCGGATATATTTCTAATGTTTTTTTTGACTTAATTTTATTGTATGCGGCAAACTGACTGAACGGCGGACAATCGGTATCCATCAAGCCGGTACCCATCAATACCTCCGCTTTTATCCTGCTGCAAAAATGCTGAACATCTATATAGCCAAGTTTGTTAAAAAACTCTTCTTCCCTTTCATGTAACGGATCAAATTTCCTGAAATAATCGTGAAATTCCGCATAAGCTGTTTTAGTCACATCCATTTCACATACACCTTTATAATCGCAAAGAAACGGATAATTAGGCGCAACTCTTCTGATTCTCGGCTCCAATGCGGCGCAAACTAACGAAAGTGCCCCGCCCATGCTGCCGCCTATGGCGCCAACGCGGTTTTCATCCACGTCGGACATTTCCATTACTATTTTGGCAATCTGGGCCACATCAAGAAATATATTCCTGAATAACAGTTTTTCCGGCGAATCGCTTAATCCGCGAACAATATGCCCGTGTAGTGTCCAGCCGGTAACCCCACCTTTATCTTCGGATAAACCACCCTGTCCGCGGCAATCTAAATAAGCAACGGTATAGCCCAAAGCTGCGTAGGCAAGCTTGTTGTACCAATCTCCGCTGCTGCAGGAATATCCGTGAAACATCAATATTGCAGGATGTTTTTTAGCCGGTTTTTTGGGACGCAAAACTTTTGCGTGAACACGCGCTCCGCCTACACCAGTAAAGTACAGATGCAAACACTTGCAAAAAGGTACCTGAAACTTTGCAGGAACTATTTTTATTTTTGGAGCTATTGAATTCATTTCAGAAAGACCTCTTTCCCAAAACTTATCGAAATCTTTAGGACGCGGATTTCTGCCCTTATATTCTTTTAGTTTTCTCAAAGACATCCCAAATATTAATGACATATCATTCCTCCAATCTTTATCCATTTTTACCTGTGCTGGTGTCCTTGCCTTTTTTGACCGCGAAGTTCTGTGCATAGCCAAAAAAGTGTCGTATCTTCCAATATCTCAAAAAGTTCGTGTTCGTCACCCATGCGAGTAACAAAAACATCGCCTTTTTCAAGAGTATATATTTTCCCTTCCGATTTCATCACACATCTTCCTTCAATCATAAAGAAAAATTCGTCACTATCGTGATAATGTAATTCTGTTATGTTTTTCTGTCCTGCTTTGAAGTGAACCAATCCCCATGCCGGGAACTCACCGGTATTTTGCACAGCATTCTTTCCCGAGATTATAGGCATAAAATCTCCCAATATTATTTTCTATTATTGTATCTAAACATTGATAATTTGCAAGAGGTTTTTAAATTTTTATTGAAAATAAAATATTTTTTATATATAATGAGGTTATTAAAATTAATAAATTTCCAGGGAGGAGTTATGCCGGAAACAGACGCAAATAAAGAAGAAAAAAAATATTATGAAGATATTCCAATGAAATCGGAATGTTTTTTTCTTAAAGGGTCTAATTCTTTAGATTGGGGTATGAAAAACCGCCTGTCAAGAATATTCAACAGCGATACTGGACGCACGGTCATGCTGGCAATAGATCATGGCTATTTTCAGGGACCTACAACCGGATTGGAACGGATTGATTTAAATATTGTTCCGCTTGTAAAATATGCAGATGCAATTATGTTGACCCGCGGAATCTTGAGAACTACTATACCTCCGTCGTTTACAACACCTATAGTTATGAGAACAAGCGGTGGACCAAGCATCTTAAAAGAACTTTCAAATGAAGAAATAGCTGTTGATATTGAAGATGCTATCAGAATGAATGTATCAGCTATGGCAATACAGGTATTTATCGGAGGTGAATTTGAGACACGGTCAATACATAATATGACCAAGTTGGTTGATATGGGAATGCGTTATGGAATACCTGTTTTAGCAGTAACCGCAGTAGGCAAGGATATGGTAAGGGATGCTAAATATTTTCGGCTTGCATGCCGTATATGTGCAGAATTGGGTGCACATGTAGTAAAAACATATTATGTTCCAGAAGATTTTGAAACTATAACGGCATCATGTCCTGTTCCCATTGTTATGGCAGGCGGTAAAAAACTGCCAGTGTTGGATGCACTTACAATGGCATATAGTGCCGTACAGCAGGGTGCGTCGGGTGTGGATATGGGCAGAAACATATTCCAAAGCGAAAATCCTATTGCAATGATAAAAGCAGTAAATAATGTTGTGCATAAAAACATGAAACCACAAGAAGCGTTAGAATTATATAAAACATTAGCGACAAAGGTAAAGAGGTAGAAAGGTAGAAGGGTAAAGAGATCACTTAATCTGTTTACTGAGCACTGTATCCTGTATCCTGTATCCTGTATCCTGTATCTTGTATTCTGTATCCTGTATCTTGTATTCTGTATTCTGTATCCTGTATCCTGTATTCTGTATCCTGTATCCTGTATTCTGTATTCTGTATTCTGTATCCTGTATCCTGTATCCTGAATTTTGATTATGAATATAAAAAAAGAACTGGTTAGAATAGGAAAAGAATTAGCCGATAAAGGTTTTGTCGTCGGACCCGGCGGTAATACCAGTGTACGAGTAGATAATACCGTTTATATGAAAGTATCTGGTGCATGTTTTGAAGATACTAAGGAATCTGATTATATCGCAGTTAACCTGAAAACCGGGAAAAATATTAACGACAATAGAAAACCGACCTGCGAAATACAAATGCATCTCGCCTGTTATTATACAAGAAAAGATATTTCCGCTGTAATACACACACATCCACCGTATTCTATCGCATATGCAATGCAAGGTAAAACATTAAAAGCATTTACACCGGATTTTGTAGGTATAATCAGTTCAAATGTACCTACTATTAAATTTGCAGTTCCGAGTAGTAAAAATATTGCAAACAAAGTAAGCGAAGTAATAAAAAACCATAATGCAATTTTAATGGCTAATCATGGACTTTTAACAGTTGGCTCAAATTTGAAGGAAGCGTATTACAGAACACTGTATGTTGAAAGTGCCTGTAAAACCGTTGTAGCATCAAAAATTTTAGGCAAAATGAATTTTTTCAGTGAAAAAATCTACATGCAAATGGATACTTTAGAAGCAGAAGTATACCGTCGAAAACTCATCAAGAGTTCATAGAGTTTGTTGAGTTATAGAGTTTTTAGAGTTCAACCCTATAACTCTAGTAACCCAAGTAACCCTATAACACAATTATGGAAAATAATACTGTATATAAAATATTACCGATTATTCGTGGGCTTTTAGCCGAACCTTCTGGCAATGAAGATGTTCGTTACAATCGTGTTATATTAAAATTTTGCTCAAGTATATCGGTAGTAGAATTTGTTAATTCAAAAAATAATAATAATCTAAATTTATGTCCTATTCCTTTGAAAAATGTAAAAATTCCACCGCTTCAATTAGATTCTATTGATGTTAATGCCCCTATTGAAAATATCAAAAAACAAATAACTATCGCGATGAGTAGTTTTATTGATAAAAACAACACAAAACCAAAAATAGTATTTTTGAAAGACATCGGTATTATTTATATTGATAATGAACCTGATTCAAGATTCCCTCTTCAAAACGAAGTTGCAATAGTTACCGGTGCTGCAGGTGCGATTGGCTCGGGAATTTGCAGAGGCCTGCTGGAAAAAGGCTGCTTTGTTGCCGCAACCGACTTACCTGGCGAAAGGCTTGATAAATTAGTTGAAGAGCTTAAAAAAATAGCCGAAAACCACATCTTCGGTATTGGAATGGATATTACAAATACGGATTCAGTAGCTAACGGATTCGATGAAGTAAGTAAAGTTTGGGGCGGTGTTGATATTATAATTGCAAATGCCGGAATACCGTTAATTGCATCGCTTGATGAAATGCAACTGGAAGATTTCCAAAAACTTGAGAAAGTAAATGTTGAGGGCACTTTACTTACCCTATCAGAAGCCGGCCGTCATTTGCGTATGCAGGGAACCGGCGGAGATATCGTAATAGTATCTACTAAAAACGTATTTGCTCCCGGTGCGCGTTTCGGTGCATACAGTGCAACAAAAGCAGCTGCACATCAATTGGGACGCATTGCAAGTCTGGAATTAGCAGAATTTGATATACGAGTCAACATGGTGGCTCCTGATGCGGTATTTTCAGATGGAAATACTAAATCAGGATTATGGGAAAAAATAGGTCCCGACAGGATGAAGCACAGAGGAATAACTGATGAAAATAAATTACAAGAATATTATCAAAGTCGTAATTTACTTAAGGCAAAAATTACGGCAAGACATGTCGCAAATGCAGTTCTCTTCTTTGTAACACGGCAAACACCAACCACAGGCGCAACCATTCCCGTTGACGGCGGTCTGCCGGATGCAACACCAAGATAAAAATAATCCGAATTTTAGAGATTATAGTTTGCTATATTAACTTTCGCATTATAATAGGCCTCGCCATCGGTTCTGTGGCGGGCCGGATGCAACACCAAGAAAAAGGGGACAGAGACCCTTTTTTTTCGTTTTTCCATTATTATTATTTATTTTTAATTAGTTAATATATGTATGTTGTGTTGTGT
>DMMW01000042.1 GCA_003452965.1 Elusimicrobiota bacterium | reverse complement strand
GTCAAAGTTTTTGACAGAACGGTTTAAAGGTAGGAGATGGTAAGATGGTGCGATAGTGGGGTTGTGGGATAGAGTATTGATTTTATATAATTTTTAATCCGCCTTCGTGAAATTCTATGGGAGTTAGCCCATAGATGGATAACCAATATAACACTTCGGCGGATTTCCGCAGAAGTGAAAATAATAGATTCTACGGGCGTAAGCCCGTAGTGCTTCAATTTTGCATTTTTAATTGTACTTTATTATGAGAATTCCAATCAGTTGGATAAGAGATTTTGTTGATATAGATACCGATTCAAAAGAATTGTCATACAAGCTTACTATGTCCGGTATAGAAACACATTCCGTGAAAAGTGTTTCTGTGGATAAAAATGTAGTGGTAGCGAAGATTTTATCTATAGAAAAACATCCTAATGCCGATAAACTTTCCATTTGTGAAGTGACAGACGGACAAAACAATTACAAAATTGTATGCGGAGCAAAAAATATCAAAGCGGGTGATATCGTTCCGTTAGCTAAAATCGGAGCAAAACTTCCCAAAATTGAAATAAAAAAGGCGAATCTGCGCGGTGTTGAATCACAGGGGATGTTGTGTTCGGAGACTGAATTAGATATCGGAGAAGATTCAGCCGGTATTTTTATATTACCTGAAGATACAAAATTGGGGACTATACTTGAAGAATATTTGAATAAAATTGAACTAATTGAGACGGAAGTAACTATTAATAGGGGCGATTGCCTTTCTATTTTTGGAATTAGCAGAGAGATTTCTGCTATATATAATATTAAACTAAAAAAGATAATTGAAAACTTTGATTTAAAGCATAAAGATATTTATCCGGTTTCTATTGAGAATAATACGGATTGTCAGCGATACTGCGGCTTGCTAATAAACAATGTGAAGGTGGATAAATCTCCGCAATGGCTGATTGACAGGATAGAGAGTTGCGGATTGCGTCCTATTAATAACGTTGTAGATATTACTAATTATATTCTTTTGGAATATGGCCAGCCGTTACATGCTTTTGATGTTGATAAGATAAAAAATAAGATAATTATCAGAAATGCGCAACAAGGCGAGAAAATATCGGCGTTGGATAATAAAGAGTATTTATTAGACAGTGAAATGCTGATTATTGCAGACGAAAATATACCTATAGCCACTGCTGGTGTTATTGGTGGTGAACCGACTTCTGTTTCTGGAAATACAAAGAATATATTTTTGGAAGCGGCATATTTTAATCCCATATCGATAAGAAGAACTTCAAAAAAACTGGCTATATCAACAGATTCTTCCCATAGGTTCATAAGAGGTATAGATATTAGAAATGTACCTAATATTGCGATGATAGCTGCAGAAATGATTCAAAATATATGTGGAGGAAAAATCATAGATGGCATTATTGATATTTATCAAAACCCGGATAAAGTAAAAGAAATAATACTTAATACCGAGAAAGTATGCAAAATACTTAATGCAGATATTAAGGCATATGAAATGATGGATATTCTGAATAGACTCGGTTTTGATTGCATAGTGGCGGATGATAAGGGTTTCTTGAATGTAACGGTTCCAAGTCATAGAAATGATATTAATATGGACGTAGACTTAATAGAAGAAATTGCTCGTATTTACGGTTATGATAAAATAAAAACAAACAATGAAATCAAATTCAAAACCAATGTGCTGGAATGTAAAGATGAAAAAGTTATTAGTAGAATTAAAAATATTTCGGTTGCATTAGGCTTTAATGAAGTAGTAAGTTACAATTTTGTATCTAAGAAAGAATTGGAAACTTTAAAGACAAAGACAAAGTATTGGGAAATTCGCAATCCAATATCCAGCGAAGAACCTTTTTTAGCAACCACACTTCTGAATGGATTGATTAAAAATTCTGCAAGGAATTTTAATAGAGGCAGAAACGACATAAAATTTTTTGAAATCGGTAAAACATTTGGTGATAAAGAAAGTATGTTTTTTTCAGGGTGTGTATCCGGTAATATTGAATCATGGTGGAAGTTTAAATCAAATGCAGTAGATTTTTACTTTTTGAAGGGTTTCATAGAAGCAATATTTACGGGAATAGGTATGAAAAATTGGAAATATGAAAAAAGTGACACCGAAATTTTAGATTTTAATCAGTCATCAAATATATTGATTGGCAATAAAATAATAGGAAGTTTTGGATTGCTCAATACCGACGTTATGAAAGGGTATGATATAAAAGACAGGGATTTATATGTTTTTGAACTAAATCTTGATGAATTAATATATTATTCTGATTTCTTCAAAAAATATAAAGAGATACCTAAATATCCTTCAATTCAAAGGGATATTTCTATTGAAGTATCAAAGAAATATGCTTCTGAAGAAATCTGCAATACGATTAGAAAAGCTGGCGGGGACATATTAAAAAATGTTGTTGTATCAGATATATATTTGGGAACACAAATTGCAGAAAATTGCAAATCGCTAACTTTCAGCATAAAATTTCTAAGTGAAGACAAGACATTAAAGGATGAAGAAGTAGAATTAAGTATGAATAATATAATAAGTAGTCTAAAGTCAGAATATGAATCAAAATTGAGGTAAGCCCCGATAAGATTGACAAAATTATAAATATTTGTATAATTTGTTTAGAGGATAGCGTAGAGGGCTTGGCGTATAGTTAAAAGTTCATAGAAAGACAAATACTATGAAATGATAACATTTAACTAACCACTATTCACTTGTCGCTGACCTAAATATATGGAAAAGATAACCAATAAATTTACGATTTTAAAAGAAAGGATAAAAAATACTGTTGTAAAGATAAATGAACTAAAAAAGGAAAATCAAAAACTTAGAGAGTCCAATGATTCACTTCTTTCAAAAATGATGATATACGAGGAGGAGATTAAGATGGCTCGTAAATATGTAAAAGAAAGGGATATTATAAAAAGTAGAATAGAAAATATATTGGAGAATATAGATAGGGCGAGGATATAAATGACTAAAGAGAGGGTTTCCATTAGAATTCTAAATACTGAGTTTGATATTGAAACTGAGATGGAACCTCTTTTTGTCAGTCAGCTTGCCGATTATGTAAATAAGAAATTAGAAGAAGTAGGCACAGAACAGACTACTCCGGACACAATGAAAATACGTGATCTTACACTAATAGCATTAGCAGAGGAAATATTCACCTTGAAAGAAGAAAAAGAAAATATTAAAGCCGAATTAGATAAAAATGTTGATGAATTGATTTTGCATTTAGAATCAGCGTTACATATTTGATATTATTATTTTCCCTGCGTTGTTGGTGATGAATAGGCTGTTTTGAGCTTACAAGCACAATTTTGGGAATCTGCGTTCTCTATAACTTTGGTTATAGGACAGGATACCCACTTAGAAATTAGTGCTTTAAACATCTTATTTAAACGGCAATCGCGGGGATTTTGTTTTTTTGTATACGAAGATCGGACCTACTGGACCGAGCGAGTTAACACGCGGAAGTCGGACCCACGGACCGACTGAGCATGTTACCCCGCATAGCGGGGCGATCAGTTTAATTTCGGACCCACTGGACCGAGCGAGTTAACACGCGGAAGTCGGACCCACGGACCGACTGAGCATGTTACCCCGCATAGCGGGGCGATCAGTTTAATTTCGGACCCACGGACCGACTGAGCATGTTACCCCGCATAGCGGGGCGATCAGTTTAATTTCGGACCCACTGGACCGACTGAGCATGTTACTACGTTGTATGGGGAAATACTGAGGGAGCAACCCTACTTGTGTCAGATAGAAAATTTCGCCTTTTGAGGTCATTCTGAGTGACCGCAGGGAACGAAGAATCTCAACACCGAGATGCTTCTGCCGATGAATCGGCATCAGCATGACGACAACAGCAGGATGCTTCTCAAGGTAAACCTTGTCCGTTTTTAATTGAAGTAATATATGGATTTGTTTGATAATAATAAAAATATAAAAAGAAAAGAACCATTAGCATTGAAATTTATACCTAAAACACTGGAAGAATTTGTTGGGCAGGAACATATTCTGGGCAGCGGTAAGTTATTAAAAAGAGCAATAGAATCCGATAAATTATCATCGGTGATATTTCACGGACCGTCAGGAAGCGGGAAGTCTTCTCTTGTAAAGATAATTGCCAATAGAACATCTGCATATTTTCAGGAGATAAACGCAGTAATCAGCGGCGTGGAAGATTTAAGAAAAACTGTAGCTGCGGCAGAGAATAGAGAAAAAAAAACTATTTTACTTGTTGACGAAATACATCACTTTAACAAATCGCAACAGGATTGTCTTTTGCCTTCTGTTGAGAAAGGGATAATTACTTTAATCGGTATTACTACTGAAAATCCGTATTTTTATATAAATAGAGCTCTTTTATCCAGGTCTTTAGTATTTGAATTCAAAAAACTTAATGATAATGATTTGAACCGTATAATTAAAAAGGTTGCAGATGAATTGAATATACGGTTTTCAAAAGAAGCAATAAACCATTTATTAAAATATTGTGAAGGAGATGCAAGGCGGTTGTTAAATGCCATTGAAATAGGTTTTGCTACAACAGAAAAAGGCAATGATGGATATGTTCAGTTTACATTGGATATAGCCGAAGAATCCATTCAAAAAAGGGTAATTGCTTATGATAAGAAAGGTGACGGGCATTATGACACAATTTCAGCATTTATTAAATCCATCCGTTTTGGTAATGTTGATGATGCTCTTTACTGGCTTTCAAAAATGTTGTTAGCGGGTGAAGATCCAAGATTTATTGCAAGACGCCAGATAATTTTTGCAAGCGAAGATATAGGTAATAACGATCCAATGGCTATTGTTCTTTCAGTTTCAGCTTTAAAAGCCGTTGAATTTGTTGGTATGCCTGAAGCAAGGATAATTTTGTCACAAGTAACGATTTATCTTTCACGTGCAAAAAAGTCAAAAGAAGCATATGTAAAAATTAGTGAAAGCATGGAAAAGGTTGAAAAAGAGAAAAATATAGATATACCGGAAGAATTAAAGAATAAATGAACAAGAAAGATATAAGAACAAAGGTATTAGCAATAAGAAAATGCATCGGGAAAGAAATTGTTTGTAAAAACAGCAAAAGAATATTAAAAAAATTATTTCAATTAGGAGAATTTAGAAAAGCAAAAAAAATTGTTTTTTATGCGTCTTTTAATAATGAAGTAGATACTTGGCTAATGATAGAAAAAGCGCTCAAATTGAATAAGGAGGTTTTTTTACCTAAAATAAAAAATGGAAAGATTATTCCAGTTAAAGTAAAAAATTTAAATAATTTAGCATGCGGGAAATATGGCATTTTAGAACCTATAAATGGAGATTCAAAAAAAATATCAATAAAATATTTTGATATGATAATTGTTCCGGGTGTTGTTTTTGATAAGAATTGTAATCGTATCGGTTTTGGTAAGGGTTATTTTGATAATTTTTTAAGCAATATAGAAGCTGTTAAAATAGGTTTGGGATATGGTTTTCAGGTTATTGAGCATATTCCGGTAACTGATAAAGATGTGCCAATGGATAGAGTTATTACGGAAAAACAAATAATTAGGAGGAGGCAATCGTGAATAATATAGCGTTATTATTGCTGATGGTTATTGTGGGTATAATAGTCGGCTATTTAATCAGAATTATAATAGCAAAAGGGAATTTAAAATCGTCTGAAACAATAGCAAGGAAAATTATTACTGAAGCGGAAAAGACGGCTGAAACAAAAAAAAGAGAAGGGGAATTAGCTATTAAAGAAGAAATGCACCGTCATCGCCAGGAATTTGAAGTGCAGACTAAAATAAGGAGACAGGAACTTTCTAATTTGGAAAAGCGCCTTTTACAGAAAGAAGAAAATTTGGATAAAAGGTTTGAAATAGTAGAAAAAAGAGAAAGAGATTTTGTAAAAAAGGAAGCCGAAATAAGTTCAAAGTCAAAAATTATTGAATTAGAATTGGTAAAATTGAATCAACAAAAAGACGAACAGAAAAAAATACTTGAGAAAATATCTCAAATGACGGCAGATGAAGCCAAAAAAGTGCTGATGAAAATGATGGAAGATGAAGCAAAAAAAGAGGCTTCAGTATTGGTAAAAAAACTGGAACAGGAAGCAAGAGAAATAGCTTCAAAGAAGGCGAAGGAAATATTAGCTATTGCTATTCAACATAATGCAAATACTTACACCCAGGAGATTACCGTCACAAATGTTCCATTACCTAATGATGATATGAAGGGCAGAATAATTGGTCGTGAAGGAAGGAACATACGGGCATTTGAACAGGCAACTGGCGTCGACCTTATTATAGACGATACTCCAGATACAATAACTCTTTCTAGTTTTGACGGAGTCAGAAGAGAAATAGCCAAAATCTCTCTTGAACGCTTAATGGCGGATGGAAGAATCCATCCTTCAAGAATAGAAGAAATTGTGAATCAGGTAAAAAAAGAAATAGATGAATGCATAAAAACAACAGGTGAAGATGCTGCATTGGAGTTGGGTATTACTAATCTGGATTCTGAAATAATAAAAATTATAGGTAAATTAAAATATAGAACTTCTTATGGGCAGAATCAGCTTACCCATACACTTGAAGTTGCTAATATATCTGGCTATCTGGCAGCCGAACTTGGTGTTGATGTAAGATTCTGCAAAAGAGCGGGACTTTTACATGATATCGGTAAGGCGGTAGATAAAGATGTAGAAGGTACTCATCACCAAATTTCTGCAGATATAGCAAAACAATACGGTGAATCTTCTAAAATGATAAATGCTATCCTGGCACACCACGAAGGGGTTGTTCAACCTGAATCGGTTGAAGCATTTATCCTACAGGCAGCCGACGCTATTTCAGCGGCAAGACCGGGTGCAAGACGGGAAACGCTTGAGCATTATTTGAAAAGGATAGAGCGGCTTGAGAAAGTTGCAGAATCGTTTATCGGTGTAGCAAAATCATATGCTGTTCAGGCGGGAAGGGAAATAAGGATTCTTGTTGAACCCGAAGATATTGATGATGCTGCCGCCAATCAACTTGCTCACGACATTGCAAAAAAGATTGAAACAGAATTAGAATATCCCGGACAAATTAAAGTTACGGTTATAAGGGAGACACGGTTTCAGGAACTTGCAAAGTAAAATTTGTTGCGATATCTAACAAATTTCATATGAACATATTATTTATCGGTGATATTATCGGTGGACCAGGTAGAGAAAAAATATCAAACTTATTACCGGCTTTTAAGAAAAAATATTCTATAAATTTTACAATTGCTAACGGTGAAAATTCCGCTGGCGGTATAGGAATATCAAAAAAGGCCGCAGATGAGATATTATCTTCTACAGTTGACGTAATCACATTAGGTAATCATTCTTTTGATAGAAAAGAATTTGTGGATGTTATTGATTATCCATACATAATCAGGCCTGCAAATTATCCGGAAGGCGTACCAGGAAAAGGGTATTGCATTATGAATAATATTGCAGTTATAAATCTCGTAGGTAGATTCAATATGCCGTTGGTGGATTGTCCTTTTAGGACTGCGGATAGGATTTTAGATAATCTATCAAAGTCAAATCAGAAGATTTCTTTTATTATAGTTGATTTTCACGCAGAATTAACTGCAGAAAAAGAGGCGATGGGATACTATTTGGACGGTCGTGTTTCTGCGGTGATCGGAACACATACGCATGTCCAAACAGCCGACAATAAGATACTGCGAGGAGGGACCGGATATATTACGGATGTAGGTATGGTTGGCTCAAAAGATTCAATCATAGGAGTTGATAAATCCGATGTAATAAAAAGATTCTTAACAGGTATGCCGGCAAAATTCCAAGTAGCGAGAGATAATATAGAATTTAACAGTGTTGTTTTACAAATAGACGATACATCCGGAAAATGCGTTAAAATAGACAGAGTGAATGAATGAAAAAGCAAAATAAAAAACTTAAAAATAAAAATATTATAATTCAAAAAGAAAATATGTGGCAGGATTTTATATATGCTAAAAATGACTTTATTATTGCTTCCGCAATAGTTTTTTCTTTATTGCTTGTATATCTTCTTTTACCGTGCAAGCAATTCTTTTTTGACGGTTTAATGTATGCTTCTATTGTAGAAGCAAAAGAATCAGGATGGCAAACACGTCTGGGTTGGGCAAATCATCTGAGTTTTAATTATTATGGGCATGCATTCTGGTGGTTATTAAAACAGGTTGGCATAAATAAAGATGGTTATTCCGCTTTACAAATAATGAATTCAATATTTGGAGCGTTTACTGTAGGCATATTCTTTTTGTTTTTGAGAAAATTAATCAGTAAGATTTGGATAACTGTTGTCTTTTCTTATCTTCTCGCATTTTCATATGCATATTGGTATAGAGCTATTGATGCCCAGGTATATCCACCTTCCATATTCTGGCTTTTAATTTCGTTTATTTTAACATGGTCATATATGAGGCAGAAATCAAGATTAAAACTTATAATACTGTCGGTTACGACTGCTCTTTCCGTACTTGCGCATCAGGGTAATGTATTTTTTATGCCTATGGTTATAACTGGAATTTGCATCTCTAATAAGAATAGGATAAAAGACAGCGTTACTTTTATATTAATCTCAGGAATAATTATCGCAATTCCATATTTACATGTACTTGCTTATCAGGAGAAGACATTGGTTGACAGGAACACAGGTGAAATTGCAATAAACAAAACAACAATTAAAAATTCTTTTACATGGCTGAGAGGTAACGCAGGTGACTATACTCCTGACGATGATAAATATGTAAATGACTACTGGAATCTTAAATTAAAGCATCTAATAACTGATTTCAAAACAATAATTGGAGCTGTTTGGTTTAATAAAGGTAATTATTACAGTTATGGATATCCTTCGGATAGCGGTCTAATATGGACGAGCATATCAAAGATACTTTTTATATTTATTGCTATATTTCTATTTTTTAAAGAAAAGATTTATCAGAAATACAAGTCCTTATTTTTATTGGCAGTTTCATGGTGGCTTTCTTACATGCTTTTCGTAAGCTGGTTCAATCCGGGTAATCCTGATTACTGGTATCAGCATTTAATGCCTATTTATTGTTTAATTGCATGTTCATTATATGAATTTCTGAAAGATGAACAAGTAAACTTATTGCTAAAAAAATCTGTAATAGGCGTATTATTGTGTTCAATAATTATAATTCCTTTAATAAATTTTTTTGATTCCATATATCCGATATCCAGAGTGGAAAATAATGTAATTTATTCAAGAACGTTATTCATCAAAAAACATGTTAAAACTGGCGGAGTAGTAATAATTTCGGGTATGGGTCATTCAAATCCTCAGAAAGTTTATATACCGTCTTTTGCAAATGTCGGCAGGATTTCATTTGATTTAATATTTATTTACAATCCTAAAGAAAAAGGTTTACAATATCTAAAATATCAATTGGAAATGCTGATGAACCAAGGCATAAATACATATGTTTTATCGGAAATATTTTCAGATTATGTCGCAGATGGTTTAAAAACCTGGAATGTAAAAATGTCAGAAATAAAGGAGATATTCAATCCTTATGAATTTAAAGTACTTGGAACATATTATGACGGCATGAAAATAATGCAGATGTATCCGAAGAAGGGTTCTATTGTATATCAGAGAAAGATAGCTATGGACAAATATAATGCAAAAAGATACGATGAATGTTTGAATAATTATCTTAACATTCCCGAACAAAATATGACAGCATATGATTATAAAATAATGGGTAATTGTTATATTTTCTTGAATGACAAAAAGAACGCTTTAAAAGTATGGGGGAAAGCATCAATTATGGATCCTCAGGATAATAATTTGAAAGAAGTACTGCAAAAATATGGACAATAAGTGCAAAAAAGCGTTACAAATGATTTTATTTGAATATATAAAAACATCTCAACCGGTTAGTTCTAAACAGTTATCATCAAAGTGCGGCTATGCTTCGAGTTCTATCAGAAATTGGATGTCAAAATTGGAAGAGAGCGGATACTTGGAAAATTTACATATTTCATCGGGAAGGGTGCCGACGGACAAGGCATGGCGGTTTTATATAGATGAGATTTTTGAGTTACAAAAATATATTGTAAATGATAAAGATGCTTTAAAGAAAAAATACCTTTCTTTAATTAAAAAAAATAATGATACATTGATAAAATTATCAAAAATATTTTTTTATATACTAAAAAATTCGGATTATAATATTCTGCCAAAACCTGAAAAAGTATCATTCAAAGAAATAATTTTAAATTTAATAAGCAAAAAGATGATATCCGTCATTATCTTATCGTCCCACGGTTTTATTAAAGATTTTAATATCGAGATTTCGGAGAGTATTAGCAAGGAATTCTTAGAAGAAATAAACGAAATATTAAATAAATTGTTAATCGGAGTTAATATGTCCGATATAAAAAATAAAATGATTACTAAATTAGATGAAAATATGGATTGTTCAAATGAGAAAAAAGCATTTATCAAACGTTATTTTGAAAATATATGTGAACCGGATAATATTTATGAATCTACAGACATAGAAAATGCATCTAAAGTGGATAATTATTTAAAAGAAATTGAAGAAATATTAAAAACAAACTCTCTTAAAATAACCGATTCTAAGTCAAAGGATATATAAAATGGCGGAAAACATAAACAACGAAGAGCTTTGCAGGGAAGAAAAAATATCCGAGTTGGAAATATTGAAACAATCAGTTGACGAACAAAAGAAACTTGTTAAGTCGTATTACGAACAATTATTAACATTGAAAGCAGATTTTGAAAATTATAGAAAAAGGATAGAAAAACAAAAGAAAGAAATATACGAAGAGGGTAAAAGCTCTTTAATCATTGAATTAATTGATGTTTATGAAACAGTAAAAATAGCTAAAAAAATGATTGAGGTAGCTAAAAATCACGAATCCGTGCAGGAAGGATTGCATCTTATAGAAAAGAAATTACATGAAATGCTCAATTCTCATAAAGTTGATAAAATAGCGACTATTGGAGAGAAATTTAATCCTTTGCTTCATGACGTTGTTGGTGTTGTTGAGAAAGACGATATTGAAGATGATATGATAATAGAAGAGGTTAAGTCAGGTTATAAAATAGGTAACAAAATAATAAAACCTGCCATGATTAAAATTTCAAAAAAAGCAAAAAAAGAAGAAACAGAAACAAATTAAAGTTAGACTATTAATTAAAATTTGGTAACAAAAGTTGTCAAGTTAAAAGAATAATGTTTTTATCTGTGTAATTGTGTTAAAAATCTGTGTAATCAGATATAATGGACATTATATCAGGGGGATATTATGGGCAAAATAATCGGGATTGATTTAGGGACATCTAATTCAGCAGCTGCAATCATGGAAGGTGGTAAGGCAACTATCATTCCTTCTGCTGAAGGAATAACATTAGGGGGTAAAGCATTTCCTTCATATGTTGCATTAACTAAAGATGAACAGCTAATAGTCGGAGAGCCCGCAAGGCGTCAATCTGTCGCTAATCCAGAAGGTACTATTATTGCAGCTAAAAGAAAAATGGGAACTGATTATAAATATAAAATATATGGAAAAGAATACACCCCACAACAAATTTCAGCTTTTATTTTACAAAAAATAAAACGTGATGCAGAAGCTTTCCTTGGTGCTACAGTTGACAGGGCGGTGATAACAGTACCGGCATATTTTAATGATAATCAAAGACAAGCCACAAAAGATGCGGGTGAAATAGCGGGATTAAAAGTTGAAAGGATTGTTAATGAACCGACTGCCGCCTGCTTAGCTTACGGTTTGGATAAAAAAGGCAAAGAAGAAAAAATACTTGTATTTGATTTTGGTGGTGGGACATTGGATGTTACAATTATGGACTTTGGTGGGGGCGTATTCGAAGTAAAATCAACCAGCGGTGATACTCAACTTGGTGGGACTGATATGGATAATTCACTGATTGACTACATTGCTTCAGAATTTAAGAAAGAATCCGGCATAGATTTAAGAAATGATAAAATGGCTATGCAGCGATTGAAAGAAGCTGCTGAAAAAGCGAAAATAGAACTTTCAAATGTATTAGAAACCGATATAAATTTACCTTTTATTACGGCAGATGCAAGCGGTCCGAAACATTTAACAATGAAAATTTCACGTTCAAAACTTGAAGCGATAGTAAGTCCGATAATAGAAAAATGCAGACATTCCGTTGAATTGGCGCTATCCGATGCTAAGTTAACCTCAAATGATATCGGCAAAATTATTCTTGTAGGAGGTCCCACAAGAATGCCTGCTGTTCAAAAATTTGTGGAGGAGTTAGCAGGCAAAAAGCTTGAAAGAGGAATAGATCCTATGGAATGTGTAGCGATTGGTGCTGCAATCCAAGCCGGTGTTTTAACGGGTGAAGTAAAAGACATACTTTTGCTGGATGTTACGCCGCTCTCATTGGGTGTTGAGACGCTTGGCGGTGTAATGACAAAATTAATTGATAGGAATACAACTATACCTACCAGGAAATCACAGGTATTTTCAACTGCAGCGGACAATCAACCTGCAGTCACAATAAATGTATTACAGGGTGAACGGCAAATGGCAAAAGATAATGTTGAATTAGGCAAGTTTGATTTAATGGGAATACCTCCTGCTCCAAGAGGTATGCCTCAGATTGAAGTTACATTTGATATAGATGCAAATGGCATACTGCATGTAGCTGCTAAAGATCTTGGCACAGGAAAAGAACAGTCAATAAAAATAACGGCACCAACAAAATTGAATAAAGATGAAGTTGAAAAAATGGTAAAGGATGCCGAGAGATTTGCGGATGAAGATAAAAAGAGAAAAGAAGAAATAGAAATCAAGAACGAAGCAGATGCTGTTGTATACTCTGCCGAAAAATCGCTAAAAGAACATGGTGATAAAATTTCTGCGGACGAGCGGCTAAAAATTGAAAGAGCGATATCAGATGCAAAAGAAACGCTTAAATCAAATGATCTTGAAAAAATAAAAAAAGCGAAAGAAGAAGTATTAAATGCATCGCATAAACTTGCCGAAGAAATTTATAAAGAGGCAAACAAGAAAAAAACTGAAAACGTCGGCGGACAAGAACCCCCTGCAGATGCAAGTGCAAGTCAATCTACAGATGCAAGTCAATCTGCCACCAAAGAAGAACCCAAAAAAAGGGATGATGTTATAGATGCAGATTATAAGGAAGAAAACAAATAGAAATAATTGTTTGTTAGTGCGATTGTGCGATAGCGGGTTAGGATAGGTAAAAGATTTTCTATCATTACTCAATCGCACCATCCCACTATCGTTCCGACTCAAAACAATATAACTGGTTCTAATATGACAAAGCGTGATTATTACGAAATTTTAAATGTTTCAAAAAGTGCATCTGAGGATGAAATTAAGAAGGCATATCGAAATCTTGCAATGCAATTTCATCCTGATAGGGTTACTGCGGATAAAAAAAAGGAAGCTGAAGAAAGATTTAAAGAAATATCCGAAGCCTATGCCGTTTTGTCCGATAAAGATAAAAGAAGATTATATGACCAATATGGGCATGCGGGCATAGATAATAGATATACATCAGAAGATATCTTTAGAAATGCCGATTTTTCCGGATTCGAAGATATTTTTCAGCGAGGTGGTTTCGAAGATGTTTTTGGCGATATTTTTAATATTTTTGGTGGTGGATTTAGTACCGGTAGAAGCCAAAGAACTGGACCTGCAAGGGGTGCAGATTTAGAGTATCATATAACTATCACTCTTGAAGAAGCTTATAGAGGGTGTGAAAAGACAATAGAAATCTACCATACCCAGACTTGTTTAGTATGTAAAGGAAGCGGTGCAAAACCAGGCACTACGAAGAAGACCTGTCCCACATGCAAAGGTCACGGTGTTGTAAGATATGCAAGAGGTTTTTTTTCGCTTCAACAAACATGCCAGAAATGTGGTGGTAGCGGCGAAATAGTAGGAACACCATGTTCAGAATGCTCTGGCAGGGGGAAAGTAAAAAAACAGTCCAATATTACCATAAAAATTCCTTCGGGAGTTGACACGGGGAATACCATAAGAGCAAAAAGCCAAGGTGAAGCGGGTGAAAAAGGCGGACCAGCAGGCGATTTATATATCATAATAAGAGTTCTGAATCATAAAATATTCCGCAGGGAGAAAGATGATATTTATATTGAGGTTCCGATAGGTTATGCAAGTGCAGCGCTTGGCGGTGAAATAAGTGTACCTACTTTAGAAGGCAATGTATCTATGAAAATACCTGCAGGGACGGAGTCAAATAGGATATTTAGGCTAAAAGGTAAAGGAATGCCGTCGGTTAACTCTTCCAGAGTTGGCGATGAATATGTGAAAGTGCACATTAATCCGCCAAAAACTTTATCATCACGTCAAAAAGAGCTTTTAAAAGAATTTGGACATATTTCAGGTGAAAGTATAGATGAAGGAGTTATAAAAAGGATATTCGGAAAATAAAATGAAAATAATATGTA
>DMMW01000037.1:12886-19278 GCA_003452965.1 Elusimicrobiota bacterium | reverse complement strand
CTCACTAATATTGACGACTTATCTTTGAAATATGTTCCAGATATTTTCAATTAAAAAAATATTTTCAATCTCGTTTTTAGCTTGCTTATAAAAGTAAAACCCATAGTATTGTAAAAACTATAGGTTTTATCAGTGTTTCCCTTTCTATGAACTATTGGCTATGAACTATCTTTATTTTCCATTTCCATTTCTTTCAAGTTTTAAAAAGAATTCCTTAGTTTCAGGATCGTCAGGTAAAAGCCGAGATGCTTTTTCCCATAATTCTTTTGCTATGGCTTTTTTACCGAGCGCATAATTTGCCGAACCTTTTCTCTTTAATGCCATTACATTATTTGGTTCAAGTGCTAAAACATCATCGCATTCCATTATCGCTTTATCAAATTTACTTTCATATATATAATCCAGTGCTGCAGATAGTTTTTGTTCTATTATTGTTTTTCCAGTGACTGTTGTTTCAGCTATTGCTGTGCCGGGATATTCCTGTGTTATTATTTTATTTAAGTTAATTGCTTCCTGATTTTCGGGTTCAAGTTGTAAAATGTATTTTGAAGCTATAACAGCTATTCTTTCATTTCCATCTATTGTTAAATAACTGTTTATTGCTTTTCTTATTAAACCATATATTTTATCATTTCTTTTTTCCGACGGTATTATTTCTACTATTTTACTCAATTTCTTCTCAATCATATCCCAATATTCGATATTATCCGTATCTATTTCATTGAGTTCAAGTACTATATCAAAAGCATCTATATATTCGCCCCTCTTACATAATATATTAAATTGCTTTGTTAATTGCTCAATACTCAAACCACCGTCTGCAGTTACGTGTACTTGTTCTGCCTTGACTATAGGTTGTTCAATTATTGTTTCAGGTAGGTCTATTTTTTCCTCAACCTGTATCGGTTTTATTTTCTTTCTGGTTTTTTTCCATGTTATTGAAATAGGATTTAACATTGTAAATTTTTGGAATATTGCACCATAATCAACCTGTAATCCATACCATCTCAAACCAATTCCTAAGCTATAATTACCATTATCATTTCCGATTTTGTAACCGGCTCTCATTACTGCTAAATCTTTATACACACATTCTAAACCAAAATTTTCTTTTATTTCATCGTCTTTATATTTTAATGCATCTGCCGAAAACAAGAATAAATAATCATTTAGTAATTTTAAGCTATATGACGCCCCTACGCGTATCGTCTGTGGCAATGGGTCTTTTTCTTCCAAATATTTTACTGGTGTTCCGATATTTTGAATCACTGCACCTATTTTTAATCCTTTTATGGGTGTAGCATATAAGGTTCCAAAATCAAAACAGTAAGATTTAGCAAAACTTTTTTCTGATAACATAGAAGTATATATTTTCGCATTTATCCCAGTAGAAAAATTATTTATTATTTCTCTTGAAAATCCAATCGCATATATAAAATCCTGTTGGACACTAAGTGTTCTTACAGGTGCCGTGTCATTTTCTTGATGTTCAAATTTGCCACCATCAAACATGAAAATACTGCCCGCTAAAACACCGATACCCTTAATGGTCTGTCCATAGCCTAAATACCCAAAGTTAAAACCTACAGTCGGGTCTATATAATGCATTGCACCGAATTCTCTTCTAATTCCTACTAATCCTGCAGGATTATAATGTAGAGCATATATATCATCGGCAACTGCTACAAATGCTTCGCCCATCGCAGCTGCCCGGCTTCCTGCAAACTGTTTAAGTAACGCCGCTCCAGTTTTTCCAATACCAAAAACTGAAGTAATTAAAGTTATGAATGTTATAATAATCGCAGTAAAAATTCTAAGCATTCTTATAAATTCCATTAGAACTAATTTATTTTGATATTCTTTTTAATAATAATTTCTAGAATTTTAAAGGTATTGTACTGCGGATTGGCACTGAAGAGGTTTCTAGAAGGCCCCTTCAGCGTCTGGTGATATATCGATTTGTTTTTTTAGAACATTTCGACTTTAGGCATGGTACCTATTTGATTACCACCATCTTTTTACTTGCGGTATATTTACCCGCTCTTAATCTTGCAATATAAACGCCGCTTGCTACCACTTCTTCGTCAAAATTCTTACCTTCCCAAACCGACTGGTAGGTACCGGCTTCCATATCCA
This sequence comes from Elusimicrobiota bacterium, assembly GCA_003452965.1. GTDB lineage: Bacteria > Elusimicrobiota > UBA8919 > UBA8919 > UBA8919 > UBA9627. The sequence goes on along the minus strand of DMMW01000037.1, from coordinate 17,142 downwards.
TGTCTATTAACGTCTTTATAAGGTCGCCATTTGCATTAAATATCTCTATTGTCACGTGTACCATGCCACCATTGGCTGCCTTATCTCCGACAGTATATGATATACTTGATTTTCCACCTTTTGCAGGATTAAGTATTGTTTCTCTTGGATGTATATTAGCAACTACTCCAACACCTACTACTGGTGCAGTACTAATAGTAACATTGCCGTTAAATGTTTTAAACGTACTTTCTGCTTGCGCTTTTTGGTTTGTTGAATCAGTAACTATTGCTCTTAATTTGTGACTATCATTTGAATATTTAGTAGTATCCAAATCAAATCCCCAAGTTTCTTCGGAAAGAGCTGCTGTAAGCGTCTTTATTAAAGTATTGTCAAAATAAACTTCCACTTTACTGATTCCTTTATCATCAGCTACACGCAAAACAACTCTTCTTGTTCCATTAACATTAACTTCACCGTTATACGGAGATGCTATGGTTATTTCCGGTGGATTATCAGCTTCGGGAACAGAAGACGTTGTACCAGTTGCTACATTGGATAATCCACTTGTATTTGGCACTTCATCATTAACTTTAATTGCAAAATAATAGACTGTATTTGCACTAAGCCCATTTATTGTCATACTTTGAGAATTACCTGCTAATGCAGGTGTCGGTTCTCCGGTTACCTGTGTTGCTGTTGCCCAGTTTGATTCGGTAATTAGAGTATTAGAGTACCTTATATCATAATTTGTAGCCGTTCCGGTTGTGCCGTCGTCACCTACTGATGTCCAATTGAGAGTTATAGAGTTTTGAGTTATAGAGTTCAGAGTTAATGTGTTTATTGTTGCCGGTTCCGTAGTATCAGGTGCCGGTGGTGTTTCGAATGGTGTTGTAAAATCTACATAATGATAATCATAATTTCCAGCATCAGTTATTTTAACTACAAAATAATAATGCGTGTTCGGATTAAGACCATTTATTGTAAATGTCTCTGTACTATATACAACTCCCGGTGTTGGTTCACCACTAACCTGTATTGCACTATCAAAATTTTCATAAGTTATCGGTGTTCCTGCCATGTATCTTATATCATATGATAATATAACCGGATAAGGATAATCAGAGGGGTAGGGATGACTTGGAACTGCTAACCAGTTAAGCGTAACCGAGTTAGATGTCAAGTTATTAGCTATAACATTATTTACTGTTGCAGTTGTCTGTAAATAAAATAATTTATCTAAATAATCAACTACTACTACTCTAAGTGTATGAATTCCATTTGCATATTGAGTTGTATTCCAAGTCCATCCACAAGCATTTCCATTAAGTCCTCCAATAAATTGCGCCCTTTCAATAGAAGCTTTAAGATTTCCATCTATATATAAATCAACTCTTTTAGCTTCTGACGCATAGATAAATACATCTGGCGGAGATACTTGCCCTGCCCCCTGAACTTCCTGTCCATCTCTTGGCATTACAGTAAGCCAGGGTGCATTACCGATTGTAACATTTGATAAATTAGATTGATTTGATGCTTCATCTATTACTTTTATTGCAAAATAATATGTGTCACCTTCAGACAGATTATTTACTGTAAGTGTTTCTGCTCCGCCATTTGTCTTAGGTACCGGTTCTCCATTAACCTGTGTTGCAGACGCCCAATTACTGCTGGTTATTGGTGTATTTATTATATATCTTATGTCGTAACTTGTTGCTGTTCCGGTTGTACCGTCATCACCAACGGCAGTCCATGTTAGTGTTGCCACCCAGTCTGAACTTGTCCCTTTTAATTCAGGACCTTGTGACATTTCTACTGTTAAATTACTTACACTTGCCGGTGAAACAATATCAGATGCCGGTGTTGCTGAAAGTGTTGTTGCACTTGGACTGTTAGATATATTTGACAAGTTTTGTGCCTCATCTACAGATTTAATTGCAAAATAATATAGTGTATTTGGATTGAGTCCATTAATTGTAAATGTTTCTGCTCCGCCATTTACCTGAGGTGTAGGTTCTCCGCTTGCCTGTATCGCTGTAAACCAGTTATATATGTTTATAGAAGTACCTGCCAAGTATCTAACATCATAACTTGTGGCGGTACCGGTTGTACCATCATCACCCGTTGCTGTCCATGTCAATGTTATTGAGTTCACTGTTGCTGTACCGGTATAAAGCGATATGGTAGCAGGTGCCGTAAAATCTGTTACAGAAACACTTTCCTGATATTTCTGTAATATTTCTGCTTCTGTTAATGCATGATTATATATCTTTACTTCATCTATTATTCCATCAAAGCGATTGCTTGTTGTGCCACTTGCTCCTATAATTAAATTAGAATTATTTGTTGCTATATTGCTTACAGGTAACGTTACTAATGTACTGGCTACTGCTACACCATCCTGATATAATCTTATTATTCTTGTCTCACTATTATATGTTCCTACCAAGTGGTGCCAAACGCCAACATCTGATGATGTCCAGGAATAACCAACACCAATACTCACGGTTCCAACATATATTTTAAAATATGCCTGATTGCTTGCTGATAAGGAATACGATTCTTTTTCTATAATCCTGCGAGTAGCCGGGTCTGTTGTATTAACATCGCTCTTTACCCACGCCTCAAGAGTAATTGCACTACTTATATCCAAACTGTAAGAGTCGTTAACACTAACATATGTGTTAACTCCATCAAATTGTAAAGCACTTCCTATTTTACCGTTAACCCAAATCGGGTCATTCACTAATGTTCCAATATTGTTATAATCTGACGAATCAGAGGTTGTTACACCATTCCCCTCACCAAAATGCCACTCACCCACCAAAGCCGCATAAACCGAATAGTTTATGTTGAATGATAAAAATAAACTTGCTATCAAAGTAAATAATATTTTTCTTGACATATCATTTCTCCCCCGCCCCGAACCATCCGCCAGCTGGCGGAGTGGTTTAGGGATTAAAGAATAGTAAATGGTATTCTCATTTTTCTAATTGTAGTTCTTTTATTTTCTTTTAATACAGCTTTTGCATTCCAATTACCCTGTTGAATTCCCTTGACATAGACAGCAATTACGTTTTCACCTCCGTCAAGGTCACCATGCCATATTATCTCCCCTCGGTTCATATCAACTGTGCCATTTTTAAGTGGCCTTATTCCGTCGGTTAAATCAATTCTTAACGTAACATTTTCCATTCTTTCAGCTGTATTTATCCTTAGCCGAATTACTCCCTGCTCATCAACATTCATAACATTGAACGCTGATGCATCCATAAACACATTATATTTTCCTACTTTTAATACATTATATATCACTGTACTTAAAGTAATTACTAATAAGCATATAGTAACAACTGCAAATTTGAATCTCGGAAACACAAAATAATTTTTCAATAATTCTTTACTACGAATTTCCTGATTTACTTTTACAATTTTCTGGTGTAATTCGCTTTGATAACCGGTAGGCAGCGACTGGGTTTGATATGTTTTTAAGGATTCCATCATTTGACTGACTAAGACCAATTCTTTAGCACAACTTTCACAACTATCAAGATGCTTTTTTATAAACTTCATTTCTTTTATTTCAAGGTTGCCGGTAAAATAAAGAAAAAGCTTTTTTTCTACTCCTTTGCAAACCATTTTTTTTAGTAATTTCATATTTCGCCTCCAACTATAAAGACGACTACAGTTTCTAAAATGTTCCAATTTTTTTAATCTTTTCTTTCAGTAAACACCTACCACGGTTTAAACGTGACTTAATCGTACCTATTGAACACTTTATTATTTCCGCTATTTCATTATATGTAAATCCCTGAATGTCATACATTACCACCGTTACCCTATACTTTGGTGGTATTTTTGACAATGCTATTTCTACCTGCTTTTTTAATAAAGATTTTTCTGTTTCTTCAAAAGGATTGCTTGTATCTTTTAGAAAATATGACACAGAATCTAAACTGTCAGTAATTGACATTCTTTTTCTGTATGATTTCTTGCATTCATCATAAAATGTGTTATGTACTATTCTCCATAACCAGCCAGAAAAGGAGCATTCGCTTCTAAACGATTTTAATTCCTTAAATATTTTTATAAAAACTTCCTGAGATATGTCGCGAGCATCGGGTTCGTTGCCAGATAATTGGAGAGCAATATTGTAGATTTTCAATTGATAATTAGATATCAACTGCTCAAAAGCAGATACATCACCGCTTACTGCTTTTTCTATAAGAAGGTTTTCTTCCATTAGTAGTACCATGCTCTTATTTTCCTTTGCTTCA
>DMMW01000037.1:3184-12744 GCA_003452965.1 Elusimicrobiota bacterium | reverse complement strand
AATTTTTCAAATTAACGCTGAAGAGGCCTCTAGAAGACCCCTTCAACGTTTGGTGATAAAGTCGTTATGCGACTTTAGGCATGGTACCTATTTGATTACCACCATCTTTTTACTTGCGGTATATTTGCCCGCTCTTAACCTCGCGATATAAACACCGCTTGCTACTACTTCTTCACCAAAATTCTTACCTTCCCATACCGACTGGTAAGTACCAGCTCTCATATCCTTGTCTATTAATGTCTTTATAAGGTCGCCATTTGCGTTGAATATTTCTATTGTTACATGAACACTACCACCATTGGCTGCCTTATCTCCGATAGTATATGCTATCCATGATTTCCCACCTTTACAAGGATTAAGAATTGTATCCTTGGGATGTATATCTGCAGTAACACCTACGCCTGCAACTGTAACTGTACTCACTATTATATTGTCATTTTTAGTAGTAATTGTACATTCGTCTTTTGCTATCTGACCAGCTGTATCAGTGACAACTACTTTGATATTATGGTCACCGTTTGCATATTGAGTTGTATCTAAATCCCATTTCTGCTCTTTCTTTACCGTTCCATTCCCAATTATACTCAAACCTTTTGCTTTAGTAAGAGTTGTTTTTAAAACATTGTCAACATAGAAATCCAGTTTCGCGATACCATTATCGTCAGTTACATGACACATAATGGCTCTTGTTCCGTTAACATTTGGTTCCCCATTTACAGGTGACTGTATTTTTATTTCCGGTGGACTGTCAACAATCTTCGGTTCAGGAGGTTTTACGGAATTCTTAACCTTTACTGTTGTTTCAAGATATAACACTTTGTCAGAATCATCAGTAAATGCTATCTTCAATGTATGAATTCCGTCAGTATATTTTGTAGTATCCCAATCCCAACTCTGCCAGCAATAAACATCGCCAGCTCCGGTTATATGTAAATAATCGCCTTCTCCACCAAACTTATGTAAAACACCGTCAACTTTGTTCATTGTTTTTACTAAGGAACCGTCTATATATATTTGCAGTTTTTTTAATCCGGTAGTATCTACAGTTCCCGCATAGATAACCATTTTATATGTACCCGAAACCTCTTGCCCGTCTCTTGGCATAACTGAAAGATACGGTTCATTATTGTTAGAATCTGCCGTATCATCTTCTGAGGGTGGTAAATTACCATTTAGAACTGTAAAAGTACTTTCTGCCTCTGCTGTTTGGCTCGAATCATCGGTAATAACAGCCTTAACGGTATGACTGCCATTAGTATATTGAGTGCTATCCCAATGCCAACTCTGCCAGCAATAAACTTCTCCAGCTCCGGTTATATGTAAATAACCTTCTTCTCCACCAATTTTATGTAAAACACCATCTACTCTATTAAGAGTTTTTTTCAATACTTCGTCTATGTAAATATCAACCTTCTTAATACCCTTGTCATCTTCCACATAACATACAATGTCTCGCGTTCCATGTACATTGGTTTCGCCATTATAAGGAGATGCAATATTTATGGTAGGTGGATTGTCATTTGTTACTACCGGTGGTGTTGGTGATACAACGTCCACTAATGTCTTACTACTTGGCATGTTAGATAATACTGACCAATTAGAAACATCATCTCCTACCCTAATTGCAAAATAATACATAGTATTTTCTGAAAGTCCATTAACTGTAAAAGTTTCTACGCTTCCAGCTGCTTTAGGTGTCGGTTCTCCGCTCGCTTGTAAAGATGTGCTAAGCCAATGATCTAAATCTACTATTGGTACATTTGAATATCTTATGTCATAAACAGTTGCTGTTCCGGTAGTTCCGTCATCACCTGTTGCTGTCCAAGTAAGTGTAATTGAGGTTGTTGTCGCATTACCTGCTGCTAAATTATTTACTTTTGCTGGTGCTGTTGTGTCGGCTGATGGTACAGGATTGGTTGTTTTACTTATTGTCACAACTTCTTGTTTAGAAGCTGTTTGATTTGCCGTATCAGTTGCTACAACTTTAAGAGTATGTGTCCCATTAGAATAATTTGTTATATCCCAAAACCAGCTGTAATACATAAAAGGTGTTGTAGTTGTGTATTTTAAAACATTATCAACATAAAATTCAACTGACTTGATTCCCGCATCATCACCTGCACCTGCTATTATGGTTTGACTTTCATGCATAGTAGCAGACCATTGCCCAATATATACTGAAGGAGGATTATCAATTGTCGGAACCGCGGTTGTTCCGCCAGCTGCAACATTAGATAGTCCTGACCAATTATTAGCCTCATCTCCTACTTTTACTGCAAAATAATATGTAGTATTAGGTGTTAATCCATTTATAGCTATTTTTTCTTGACTAAACGCTACTTGGGGTGCGGGTTCATCTAATACTTGTGTTGCAGATGCCCAATTGGATTCGGTTATCGGTGTATTTTTCATATATCTGATATCATAACTTGATGCTGCGCCATTCATCAACGCACCATCATCCCCCACGGCTAACCAATCTAATGTTATGCTTGTTGTATAACATGTATGAATTCCAATTGTTAATGCTTTTGGTGCTGTTGTGTCGGCTGCTGCAAAAACTAAGTAACTACTATTAACTACCAAAAACAAGCTTGTTAATAACGCCATAAATAATTTTTTTGGCATGGTTTTTCCTCCATTAAAAAATAAAACGGTATTCCTTATTATCGTTAGTTTTTGCTTTTTCATCGGATACCATTTTTTCCTGAAAACTCCATTTTTGAAACTCCTTAACAAAAAATGCTATTACATTCTCACCTCCGTTAAGATTACCATGCCATTTTATTTTTTTATTTACCATATTCATTGCTCCCTGCTAAAAAGTTCCATTAATTTTTTTGTGTTTCAATAACAAAGACGACTTGACTTAAAAATTTGTTCCAAAAATATTTGCCATATTTAATTTTTTCATAATTGTTTGATATTAAACTTTTTTTTTGATAATATGAGATTGTTGAAAATCCAACAATTCTGATTACACAGATTTTGGCTTTTTTTAAATCACCGTAAACTTGTCCTAAGCACGGTCTAAGGATCGCCTTTTACCCAGTCCCATTGTATGGGACTGCCCGAAGGGCCGATTGATTAAATTTTATTGAAATTTAATCATGCCATCGGGGTATCCCCGTAATCAAGAGCGGTGATGATTTCCCAACGCTCTTATAATATGAAGATAACTCTGATAAAACTAACTGTTATATATATATGTTTAATTATTATTCTTGAATTATTAGGTGTATTCAATAGAATTCCAAAAAATAATGTAGCGTTAAATACTCCAGGGAACGAAATAACACTTACCGGTAAAATTATTTCCGACCCGGAACAAAAAGATAATAAAATTTCATTTATTCTTGAAACCGATAAAATTAACGACATATCTACAAAAGGGAATGTTTTAGTTAATGTTTATGTAAAAACTAATTTATTATATGGAGATATAGTCAGTATAACAGGAAAATTCTTTATACCTAAGTCGCCAACTGTTCCCGGTACTTTTAATTATAAAAAATATTTGTTTAGAAAAAAAATTTATTCTATATTATCTGTAACAAGTAAAGATAATATAAAGGTGTTGGATAGTAAACCATCTTTTATCTGGCAACTTTCATATAAATTAAGAAAAAATATTTTACAAACATATAATAATAACCTTTCTGAACAACAATCCGCGGTTCTTTCAGGTATAACAATCGGCGAGAAATCAGGACTTACTCCATATATTCAGAAAATATTTACCGATGCAGGCGTTATGCATGTTCTGGTTGTTAGTGGCTCAAATGTCGCTTTTATTGCTTTGATATTTTTTTGGATATTTAGAAATGTTTTTAGAATTAAAAAGAAAATAGCGTTTGGATTGTTGATACCTATAATTCTATTTTATGCGATGATTACGGGTGCTAATCCGCCGGTGGTCAGGGCAACTGTAATGACATTGGTTGTTATAATTACAATGCTTCTTTCAAGAAACGTTGATATTTATCATAGTATTTTTTTTGCCGCACTGATTATACTAATTAATAATCCTGTGACATTATTTGATGCGGGATTTCAGATGTCTTTTGCTGCAACTATCGGTATTATATACTTTTTTCCAAAATTTTTTTTCTTTTTAAGCAAATATAAACTACCGAAATTTCTCAACCCCGCCCCACGAGATGCCAAGAGTAATAACCTTAAAACCATTGCTGTAAAGCTGTGGAGCGGGGTTAACTGGATTCTAAGTATTTTTTTGGTATCATTAGCGGCACAGATTGCGGTTGCACCACTTCTGGCTTATTATTTTAATAAGATTTCAATAATTGCGCTGATTTCAAATATATTTATTTTACCCTTAATAGAAATATCATTAATTTCTGGCTTTATATTATATTTGGCAAGTATTATAGTAACACCAATGTTATTTATTACTGCAAAAATATCGGACGGTTTAGTTTTTTTAATAATATATTTAATCGATTTTTTTGCAAATATTCCACATTCTACAATTAGAGTTTTTACTCCACCTATATATTTTATCATACTTTTTTATATAATTATTATAGGATTGTTTAAAGTAAAACAATATATATGGAAATGGATTCTAATTTTGTCTATGATAATATTATCTATTATTCCGCTATTTAACAATCTTAAAAGAAATAAAAATATGTTATCTATTACATTTTTGGATGTCGGTCTGGGCAATGCCATTTATTGTGAGTTCCCAAACGGTTCAAATATGTTAGTAGATGGCGGTGGTAGTTGGAATCCGGAATATGATATCGGCGAAAACGTTGTTTCACCTTACTTGTGGAACAAAAAAATCACAAACATCGACAATATAGTATTGACAAACCGATATTTGAATCATTACCGCGGATTAATTTCTGTCTGCAGGAATTTTAAGATTAAAAGGTTCATAACTACAAATTTTGCATCTAAAGAAGGTGAATATTTTGACTTATTGAAAACTATTAGTGAAAAAAATATTCCAGTTGAATTTATTTCAATAAATAAGTATTTTGATGAAGATAATTGCAAGATATCTATTCTGCCATTTAAAGATTCACTTATTATGAATATTAAATATTGTGATTTCTCGCTTTTAATCTGCAATGATATATCAAAAGAAACTCAAAATATGATTTCAGATAACTTTGCTCATCAAAATATTTTATTGGTTCCTAATTATGGGAAAAAAGTGCTTTCTGATAAATTTTTGTTAAAAATATTGCCAGAATATGCTATAATATCAACCGATAGTCCATCACTTAAAGTATTGGAACAATTGAAGAATCACAAAATATTCTCGACATCAGATTATGGAACAATTACTATTAATTCTGATGGGGAATATATTGAGGTAACTAATTAATTTTGGATTCCCAATTAAAACATTTGGGAATGACGGACGGTTTGGATTCCCAATTAAAACATTTGGGAATGACGGACGATTTGGATTCCCAACGATTATAAAATGATTTGTTTATTTTGTTATTCATATGATTTGGAGGCAATATGCATAATATTTTAATTATAGCTAATAAAGAAAAATTGAAAGCAGTTGAGTTTTCAAAAAAAATATCTAACTGGTTAAAGAAACAAAAGATTTCTAATTCATTAAAATTTGCCATTGTCCTTGGCGGTGATGGAATGATGTTAAAAACGGCAAGAAATCTTGCAAAAAGGGATATTCCTCTTTTTGGCGTTAATCTTGGAAAATTGGGTTTTCTTGCTGAAACAGACATAAAAAATGTTTTTCCTGCATTGAAGAAAATAATTTCCGGAAAATACAAAATTGAAGAAAGAAATATGCTGTCAATAGAAGTTTATCGTAAAAATAAATTTAAAAACAAATTTGTCGCTTTAAACGATGCCGTTATAAAAAACGGACAGAGTGCAAGAGTAATAAAACTGAATCTTTTAATAAATAAAAAATCAATAACAGAAATTATTGCAGACGGTATCATTATTTCCACATCCACAGGTTCAACCGCCTATTCACTTGCTGCCGGAGGACCTGTTGTTCATCCGAAAATAAGAAATATTTTAATTACACCTATTGCTCCGCATACATTAACTCAGAGACCCGTAATTGTTCCTGATAATTTTATTATAGAAATAAAAATCGACTCAAATCACGGTGATGTTATTTTATCCGTTGATGGTCAGATTAATGTAAAGCTTAGTAAAGATGACATTGTTAAGGTAAAAAATTCCGATATTCCAATAAAACTAATTACTATTAGAAATGACGATTATTTTGAGGTTTTAAGAAAAAAACTCAATTGGGGAGCAAGATAAAAGCAAGTTAAAAGTTAAAATAACTTCAATTAATGAATTAAAACTTGTTTTGATTTTATTTTAATTATAACTTTTAATTTATACTTGTCTTTTTACTGTGTTACAAACACTTTCTATTAAAAATTATGTAATCATAGATGCTCTTACCATTGATTTCGGTGAGGGTCTTAATATTCTTACCGGTGAAACGGGTGCCGGTAAATCAATAATTATTTATGCATTGGGTCTTATTTTAGGTGATCGCGCTAATACTTCAATAATCAGGAAAAATGCTGATAGCTGTGAATTAACCGCAGTTTTCAACATTAAAAATATGTCTAAAATTAAAAAACTTCTAAATTCCACAGGAATTCCTTCAGATGATGATAATCTAATATTTAAACGGGAAATAACAGCAGACGGTAAAACAAAATGTTTCATTAACGGTACTTTTTCTACATTAAGAATGCTTCAAACAATAGGCGATGAACTGGTAGATATTCATGGTCAGAATGAACATCAATCGTTGTTAAAAATTGAAAATCAAAGGGAAATGCTTGATAATTACGGGGATGTTGCGGAATTAAGTTTAGAAATTAAAAGTATTTTCGAAAGATTCACTACTCTTAAAAATCAGCTTAACGATTTAAAAAATTCCGAAAAGGACCGTTTGCAAAAACTGGATTTATACAGATACCAATTAAAAGAAATTGAAAGTGCTAAATTATCCGAAACTGATGAAAATGACCTTGAAAAAGAATATACCCGATTGACTAATGCAGAAAAACTTTTTAATTTATCTCGGGATATTTATTCGCTATTATATGATTCTGACGGTTCAGCTGTCGAAAATTTAGGCAAAGCGAAAAAACTAATAGAGAATCTCTCAATGATAGATAATTCGAATAATGAAGAATCTGAAAATATTTCAAAAATACTGGAAGAAACAAAAACAATATCAGATACCTTTCGCGCATATAAAGATAATATAGAGTTTAATCCGGATAGGTTAGAAGAAGTTATTAATAAAATTGAATTAATTAAAAATTTGAAGAAGAAATATGCCCCAAATTTGAAGGAACTACTGGAATATGCAGATTATATTAGAAAACAAATATTTTTCTTTGAAAGAGCAGACGAAAATATTGAAAAAATGGAGAAGGAACTTAAAAATATCGGTTCCAAGCTAAAAAAACTTTCACTTGAACTTTCTGAGAAAAGGATGATTACCGCTAAAAAGCTTTCAAAAGAAATTGAAAGAGAACTTTCGGAACTTGGAATGGCAAAATCAAAATTTTTCATTATTGTCGAGCGTGAAACTAATTTTGAAGGTGATTATAATTTTAATTCTCATGGCATTGATAACATTGAGTTTGAAATTTCTACAAATGTAGGCGAGGAATTACAACCGTTAAAAATGGTGGCATCGGGCGGCGAAATGTCCAGAATGATGCTTGCAATAAAAACAGTGCTTGCGAAAGCCGATAAGACACCAACTTTAATTTTTGATGAAATTGACGCTGGTCTTTCTGGACCTATGGGACAGATAATAGGAAAAAAACTTAAAATACTTTCAAAAAACCACCAGATATTGAGTATTACACATCTTCCGCAACTTGCCGCATTTTCAGCAACCCATTTTTATATATCAAAATACGTAGATGATGATAAAACAATAACATCCGTATTAAAGCTTGATGAAAATAAAAAAATAGCTGAAATCTCAAGAATGCTTGGCGGTGAAAAAAGTACCGACACTTCTTTAAAACACGCAAAAGAGCTTGTTAAGCAGGCAAAATGACAAAAATCAAGAAAACATTAGGACCTATAATAGTTATTATTCTTTTTTTAGCTATTTCTTCTTTTATTTTTATTTTTCATAACAAAACAGCGGACATTTTTTCTTTTTTTATTTTATTAATTATTGTTTCTTCTTTTATTACCGAATCGCTAATTATTGATTTAACAGCATTATTAATAACTCTGGTCGGGCTTATTGGAATGAGTTTTACGGAAAATATCGGAAGAATGATACTTGTAGGTGAAATCGCCTCTGTTTGGCTTATTATTTGGATACTACACCTATTTAATGATAGAATTAAATACCAACAGGCAGCGAATAACCGTGAACTCAAAGACATGGTTTCTGATATTGAAAATATTAAAAAAGAATTCTCATCCAACAAAATTAGGTTTGAAAAAATTTCTGAAAGAATTCGTCAATATAAAAATCTTACATCTGCAACTAAAGAAATTGTCAAAGTAACGAATCTGCAGGAATTGAAAGATAAAATACTGATTATTTCAAAACAAATATTGAATTGCAACAATGCACGATTAATTACGTTTCTTCCAACAGACGATCGTCCACCGGATATTTTTGATGCTTGGGTTGTTAAAAAACAATCGCCGTTACTGATTCAAAATACTTTACGAGATTATAGATTTGATTACTCAAAAATACCAAATGAACTTAAATCAACGATTGCAGTACCTATAATGAACAATAAAAGCATTATCGGTGTTTTAAGACTGGACTCCGATAAAGAAAATAGGTTCTCTCAAGAAGATATGTCAATTATTTCTATTCTTGTGAATGTTGCGGAAATGACAATTGAAAACTTTACATTGCTTGAAAAAACAAAAGAACTTTCAATTATTGATGGATTGACTGGGGTTTATGTCCGTAAATTTTTTGATGAACGGTTGCAAAACGAAATTATAAGGGCATCCAGATTTAAAAAACCTGTTTGTTTAATTCTTTCAGATATTGACCACTTTAAAAAATTTAATGATACATATGGCCACCAACAAGGTGACGAAGCGTTAAAAAGATTTGCCCAGGTTTTAAAAAGAATTTGCCGCGAGACCGATATTATTTCCAGATATGGTGGAGAAGAATTTTCGATAATTTTTCCTGAAACCACAAAAAGTGAATGCATTAATATTGCAGAAAACATAAGAACTGAATTTGAGAAGGAACTAATAAATAACCAGCATATAACTGTTTCCATCGGAATTTCATTGTTCCCCGAAGACGCCGTAGAACATAATCAACTAATCCGTAAAGCGGATGAACGATTATATAAGGCAAAATCTACAGGTAGAAATAGAATAATATGGAAAGATTAAGAACATTGAAAAATTCTATTTTTGTCAATTCCGGGAAAGCGGGAATCTATTAAATTGTGTTATTGTCAGAAACTGGATTCCCGATTGAAACATTCGGGAATGACATGCATAAAGTCGTCATACCCGAGAGTAGTAATTGGGTATCCAAATAGATTCCTACT
>DMMW01000037.1:0-3048 GCA_003452965.1 Elusimicrobiota bacterium | reverse complement strand
AATGACGTTCAGGATGTTTTTTTTAACAATCACTTATTATGGAAAAATTAATTATTATTGCGCCACTTATACTATATTTTATTGGCTACCATTTTGGAGTAGCCTTTTCAAGACTGTCAATTATTTTATTGATATCGCTCATTGTAGTTTTATACCCAACACATCTTATCGCAATTTCAGTAATAGTTTCACTATTATTAACTGAATATTTTCTTGAAAAATTTTATAAACAAATGCAATCTTTAAAACGAGCTTATAATGAAAATTTAAGTTTAGTCGTAAATGAAATGGCAGCATTAAAAAAAGATTCGGAAACAATTAAACTGAATCTTTCAAGCAGTGAAAAAGCAATAAAAAATATTTTATATATTTATGAATTATCTAAAAATATTGCGGGCTACGTTGACTTGGAAAAAATGTTCAATTTAATTGTAAAATCGCTTGACGAACAATTCACTATAAAAGATATTTCAATGAAGATTTTTGATAGAAACAAAGTTTTTCAGAAAGGCACACCGCTAAATCTTGAAGAAAATATTAAAAGTCAAAAAATAATAAATAATATTATTTATCTACCTTTATCTATCGGCGAAATATTTCTCGGAATATTAGCGATAAAGATACCGGCTTTATATGAAAAAGATACTGAATTTTTTGATGATATAGCTGCGTTTGTAGAAGAATTGGATATTGCAATTCAAAGGGCTATATTATATTCAAAAGTTGAATCTATGTCGCGTACAGACGGTTTAACAGATTTACATAGACGCGGATATTTCAACGAAAGATTAAAAGAGGAAGAAATCAGGGCGAAGCGTTGGAAAGGAAGATTTTCCATTCTAATGATGGACATAGACCATTTTAAAAGAGTTAATGATACTTACGGACATCAGGCAGGTGACACCGTATTAAAAACAATAGCAGGAATATTAAAAAATTCTATTTATGAAACTGACTTTGCGGCAAGATATGGCGGAGAAGAATTTGTGATAATTTTCCCTCAAACAGACCCTTTGGGACTTAATATAAAAACAGAAAAAATACGAAAAACCATAGAAGAAACTGAAATTACAGTGGGTTTAGAAAGACTAAAGGTTACCGCTTCATTCGGTATAGCGCACTATCCCAAAGACGGACTGACATCCGATGAAGTGCTGCATAAAGCAGATATGTCGCTTTACAAATCCAAGCAAACCGGTCGAAATAAAGTAACTGAATATAATAGCGAGATATCTTGATAGTGGGATTGTGCCCGCCCTTTGGGCGAGGTCTCGCCCCTACGGGGCGGACGATAAACATTCCTATTCTAACGCACCATCCCACAATCGCACGATTCAATTAACTTTAAAACGCTATAACTCTATTAACTTTTTTAGGTTTTCTAATTCCAAATCGGTATTTTCACAACCATCTTTTGAGAGAGGATAAAAATAGACGGGTATTCTATTTTTTTCGCATATTTTAATTCCCTGTGCGCCTTCAAAATAACATGCAACACCCAATATCGCACCAGGATTCAATTCTTTAACCATTTTCTTGACGATACTACCACCCTTCAATATCCTTAACCCCATATATCCGCTCTCTTTGGCAATTTTTACTATTTTCGCTATTTTGCATCCGCCACATTCTGCGCATATATAATAACTTCCTAATTCTTTCGCCCTACATTTACTAATATTCCTTAAACATTGCGGAACAAAAATAATTTTTTTGTTTGCCGGAATTTTAGCAAATTTTTCAAAATATTTTTTGTTTTTTTCAATGGTATATTTTTTGTTATTCATGATAAAAACGATTACACAGATTCTTAAAGTAGATTACACAGATTTTAAAATTCTAAGGCTTTAGCATTAAAATCTTTTACTCAATAACTCTAAAACCCTATAAACGCTATGAACGCTATATACTATCCCACCATCAAACTATCGCACTTAAATCAGAATGATAAGTCCAATAATAATAATCACAATTGAACACGTAATTGGTAAGCCCACGGGACCTATCCAAGGTACCGGTATCAAAAAGAAAACGTCCGTTGTGCCGAATGATTCCGGCCAGTTTATTAGCATCTTTAGAAAAATATAATAAAATAGGTCCCAGATACCAAAGGCTAATAGAAAATATGCAATTTTTGATATTAATTTATCGCCGACCAGAATCGCAAACGTAACGAGCATTATAATTGTTGCAAATTCCCTTCCCAACTCGGTTATAATCAATTTTTTTGAAAAAGGTTTTAACTCGGCAACAGGACCGAATTTAATAAACGGAAATTTAACTTTTTCCGATATTTTAAATCCATTTGAATAATACAGTTCCCTTAAATAAACAACAACTGCCGCCTCAAGAAAACCCATTGCAATCGCAAAAATAAATGAAACCAATATTTTCATATCATTTACCCGCCTAAATACCGCAGGTTTTTGGCGGGTTATTCCTTCATAAATGATCTTTTAACATTGTTACCTGTTCGGAATTACCCATTACTATAATTTTATCTCCGGTATTAACCGTTGTATTGTGTGACGGATTGAATATATAATTTCCGTTACTGAATAAAGCAAGAATAAGGACTCCGGATTTATGCGACTGTATTGTTGATAATTGTTTTGCATTATTCATAACTTCAACTTCTTCTACCCTTAAATCGCCCTTTCCTTCTTTTAACATCATATCAAGAAAAGATACGGCAGCAGGCCTTACCATTTCCGAAGCCATGCGCAGTCCGCCTATAAGGTTCGGCTGAACCACGGAAGTGGCACCGGCACTTATAAGTTTTTTAGCTGATGTATCCAGCACCGATTTTGCCACTATTTTCATATTTGAGTTTATTTCGCGGGCAGTAATTATTAAAAATATGTTCTCCTCGTCTGTCGAAAGAGAAGCAAAAAGTCCGGCTGCATTTTCAATTCCTGCTTGCTTAAGAATATTTTCATCAGTAGCATCACCGTTTATATAAAGATAATTACTATAATTATCCAATAAATCCTTATTTCTTTCAATAATAACAAATTTTCTGTTTGTTTTTGCAAGTTCTGATATTAT
>DMMW01000017.1:25833-26932 GCA_003452965.1 Elusimicrobiota bacterium | reverse complement strand
TATTTTTTAATGTATTGGATCCTTCATCTTTATATTTTACGGCATCGGGAAGGGCGCCGATACCTACGGAATCCAGAACAATTAATATAATCCTCATTATTTAAATACAGATTACACAGATTTTGAAAGACGATTACACAGATTAAAAGCTTTATTCTCTATTTTATTTTCTGGACTTCTTTTACTGCTTTATATACATTGCTTGACATACAACAGAATTTTCCTATCAATTCTTTAGGTGTTCCGGATTCGCCGAATCTGTCCATTACTCCAACCCTTTTTATCGGAACCGGGCAATGTTCGGAAAGTACTTCAGCTACCGCGCCACCTAATCCACCGGCAATTTGATGTTCTTCAGCGGTAACAACTTTGCCGGTTTTTTTTGCGGATTTTATTATCGTTTCTTCATCAATCGGTTTTATTGTATGAATATTTATGATTTCAGCCGAAATATTTTCTTTTTCTAACTCATCGGCTGCAACCATTGATTCATATACCATAGATCCGCAGGCAATAATTGTAACATCTTTGCCTTTCCTTACTATATTCGCTTTACCGAAAACAAACGGTGTTTTTTCATCGGTAACTACCGGGACAGCTTCTCTTCCAAAACGAATGTAAACAGGTCCATTAATATCTACGGATGCTAAGGTTGCTTTTCGTGTTTCAATCGCATCACAAGGAACAATAACATTCATCCCGGGGATTACTCTCATTATCGTTATTTCTTCTAATGCCTGATGTGTTGCCCCATCAGGTCCTACAGAAATTCCACCGTGACCACCACCTATCTTTACATTGCAATTGTTATAGCATATCGTTGTCCTTATTTGGTCCCAACATCTGCCGGATGCAAAAACTCCGTAAGTACAAACAAACGGAATTTTACCTACAAGGGAAAGCCCCGCTGCAACACCCATGCCGTTCTGTTCAGCAATGCCGATTGAAAAAAACCTATTCGGAAACTTTTCTTTAAACATATTTGCAGTTGTTGAAGAAGTGATATCCAGACCTATAACTACTACGTTGGGATTTTTTTCACCCAAAATTACAAGTCCCTCTCCATAACCATATCTTGTCGCTTTCATTTCAACCATAA
>DMMW01000017.1:21145-25693 GCA_003452965.1 Elusimicrobiota bacterium | reverse complement strand
AAATTATCTCTTATTCGCACAATTCCTTTAATGCTACTTCACATTGCGTTTTGTCAGGTGTCTTACCATGCCAACCGGCTTGATTTTCCATAAATGAAACACCCTTTCCCTTTATGGTATGCGCAATAATTACTGTCGGTTTATTCTTCATTGCAGATGCTTTATCATACGCTGATAGAACCTCGCTAATATTATGTCCATCAATTTCAATAACATTCCAACCGAATGCCTTCCATTTATCAACAAGAGGTTCGATATCCATAACATCTTTTACATATCCGTCTATTTGAAGTTTATTGAAATCAACTATGCCGCAAAGATTATCTAATTTGTAATGGGCAGCTGACATCGCAGCTTCCCAAATTGAACCTTCCTGTAATTCACCGTCGCCCATCAAAACATAAACACGATTATTTTTCTTGTCAAGTTTAAAACCAATCGCCATCCCGACACCCGCTGAAAGTCCCTGCCCCAGAGAACCACTAGAGATTTCTACACCCGGAAGTTCTGCATTTTTTGCAGGGTGTCCCTGAAGACGCGAACCGAATTTTCTTAATGTCATTAATTCACTTACCGGAAAATATCCTGTTTCAGCCAAACAGGCATATAGAAGCGGGCACACATGCCCTTTAGAAAATATTACCCTGTCTCGCCCATCCCAATTAGGGTCTTTTGGATTATGTTTTAGTTTCTCAAAGTATAATCCTACCATTAAGTCGGTTGCCGATAATGAACCGCCCGGATGTCCGCTTTTTGCCTCAGTCAGCATTTTGACTAAATCTACTCTTATAACTTTTGCTTTCTTCTCAAGTTCCTGCACCGTCATAAAATCCCCCTATCTCTATACCTCTTAATGACAAAACTGGTATATTATTGAAAAACCATGATTTTTCACCCCGTAAAATAATGTTGTAAATTATTTTAATAAGTAGAATAATAATTACAATTATTATAAGCTACATTATCAACGGGGTCATAATATTTTTGGACATTATCTTTTTACTTGCCGTTACTATTTCTTTCTATTAGTTTCTTTATTTGGCTCAGCAAATCTTCCGGCTCAAAAGGTTTAACAATATAACCGTCAGAACCGGCCATAAGCCCACGCATAACCTCTATATCCTGTCCAAGCGCCGACAGAAAAAGAATTGGAATATTAGCCGTTTCGGATAATGCCCTTAACTTTTTACAAACTTCAATTCCATCCATACCGGGCATCATAACGTCAAGGATGATGACTTTGGGTTTTAGTTGTTGCGCTGCTTTTATACCTTCCGAACCGTTGCTGCAGGTTATTATATCATAATTGTGTCTTTTCAATAGAAATTCTAAAAGACCTAAAGTGGTAATATCATCATCAACTGCCAATATTTTGTACATTCTTTTCCCTCCTAAAAGATTTTTTTGCTTTAGGTAATAAAAATGAAAAATGCGAGCCGTGTCCAATTTCCGATTCAAGCCATATATTTCCACCATGTAATTCCACTATGGTTTTTGTTATAAATAAACCCAAGCCCGTCCCTGTTGCAGAACGGGTATAGGAAGAATCTACCTGATAAAACTTTTCAAATATCCTTTGATATTCATCTTGAGGGATGCCCACACCCGTATCAACAACAGAAGAAACAATATAATCACCCTTATCTTTCACCGTTATTGTTATTATGCCTTCACTACTCGTAAATTTAATTGCATTTGAAATCAGATTATTAAATACTTGTAGTATCCTTGCACTATCAATTTCTATATCGGGGATATTTTCGTCAACATCAACCTTTAGTTCAATTTCTTTCTCTTTTATCTGATTAATATTTGACATTATTGATTTTTTAACGATGTCTGTAATATTTCCTCTTTCCAATTTCAGTACAATTAGTCCCCTTTCAATTTTTGATAAGTCAAGAAAGTCGGAAATTAGCAAATTTAGATGGTTTATGGATTGTTTAACTATACCAAGAAACTTTTTCTGGTTTTCATTTAATTTTCCGGCATCTTCATTTAAGACAACATGCACAAATCCTTTTATGGCGGTAAGCGGCGTCCTCATTTCATGTGAAACCATGGACACAAAATCATTTTTTACTTTATTCAATTTCTCTAACTCTACATTTATCTCTTTTAATCTGCTGTGTATTCGTGCATTCTCAACTATTACAGCAACTTGGCCGGCTATAGAATCTGCAAGATGTATTATTTCTTCATTAAATACATTTTGTTTTTTTGAACAAAAACAGAAAAAGCCTATTTTCTTGCCTTCAACTTTCAACGGAACAATTAAAGTTGTTTTTATTGCATTTTTTTTGCATATATCGTCCAATTCATTATTGAATTCAATATCTGTGACGGACTGAATTTTACCTTCAAGAAATATCTTAATAATCGGAGAATCGGATTTAACATCAAATTCCATGGATTCTTTGTTAATATATTCAATCGGATATTTCAGAACAAGTTTTTCGCCTGTTTTATTAAAAAGCCAGCAAAAAGCGTAATCTGATTCCAGTGATTTGACCGTTTTTTCTGCAATTACTTCCAGAATCTCTTCCAACTTCGGTTCAGTTTTTATTGTATTTGATATGTCCCTTAGTATAAGCAAATCGTTTATACGTCTATTCAGTTGTTCATAAAGTTTGACACGTCCGATAAGTTCAGAAATCTGGGATGAAACAACGGATAAGAATCTCAGATCCTCCTGTGAAAACCTTCCCAATGTCTTATTACCTAAAACAAACAAGCCTATCGCCTTTTTTTCAACTATCGGTAAAACAGCTAATGACGTAATCCTACGGTTATTATAAAGATCTTTTAAATCAGAATAATTCTCCATAAAAAGTTCGTTTGAAATAAAAGAAGTAATATTTTTAAACGACTTAATTAATATACTGTTAGTATTTTCTGCAATTTGCAGCTCAAAACCTTTAATATCTCCATAACCTGAAAGACTATCGGTATGTTCGTTATGAATCATAAAACCGGCAAAGGATACGTTGGTAATAATTTTTATTTTTTCAATTATTGCCAAGAACATTTCATTCATATCCACCTTACTTGAAACAGAAAATATTATATCGTTCAATGCTTTCATTTCTTTCACTTTTGCTATTAGGCGAATATTAGTATTGGTTAATTCCTCAGTAGTGGATTCAACCTCTAATTCAAGACGCTTATTAAACTCCTGCATATCCTGATACATTCCATAATTTTCCATGGCAATTGCAAGATAATCAGCAAGTGTTGCTACCGTTTTGACAATATTATTATCAAAAAAACCCTTAACCCTGGCGTTTGCATTAAAAGTTCCTACAACCTTGTCATTAACTATTATTGGAATCTGCACGAACGACATTATTCCTTCCTGTAAAAATATTTCTTCATATTTTGATAATTTATTTTTTACCGTATTATTAATTATTACTATTTCTTTCGTTAAAAAATCGCGGCCATAAAAATCTTCATTTTCACTCAAATTAAAATTTCTTGTAAATTCATCGGACAGGCCTCTTGATAATTTGATTCTAATAGTCCCGTCATTATCCTTTAAAGTTATAAATGCGGAAGGCATGGTCATCTTATCACATGCCAAGTCCAACAACATATTCATTATATCACTTATTTCTATATGTGAAGTAATAACTCTTGATGCTACCGAAAGTATATTCAGGGATTCCTGAGAAATTAAAAGACGGTTTAAAAGTGAATTAATATAATCCCCTGATTCACCGAAGCTTTTCAGCACTTTTACTTGTGTATAATCTCCTGATAATGCGGAGTATAATATTTTTTCCGTTATAAATATCGGCTTGAAAACAAAAAAATAACCTAAACCAAAAATAAGTATAGGATATGCAATAATAAAAATACCGCGATCAATTTCTCTAACAAAAATATAAGATATTATTACGATAATTATAAATATTAATATCCTAAAACTTATCTTGATTCCAAAAATATTTTTTATTGTCAATTTCATTGTTTTTTTAAAGAATCTTTATGTAATAAGGTAATGTCAAGGGCAACGTTTAGATATTTATACTGTTTTGTCAGGTCAGTATAAGGAATTATTTCAAGTGTAATATTATTTGCTTCGCAAACCGTTGTAAGCATATTAATAAAATCATCTTCCGAAACTTGCGGAACCGGCGGCGGACCTAATAATACGGCTATTGATAAATTATTTGTTTTGCATAACTGCGCAAACAATGAATAATTTATTTTTTTATCTAATGCATAACTTTTTTCAAAAACTCCATAGAACCTGAATTTAAGTTTGTGTTTTTTTATCACTTCTTTAAACACTTCTTTCATCTTAATAAATTCTTTTTCATAACCTTCCGGATAAAAGAAACACACCTCTACGGGACTTAATGAATCATACTCGTCCTTTACTTCAGATGCAGCCACACTTTGCTGCACCACGGGTTTTATCGGAGCAGGTTTTTGAACATCTGCTTGCGGTTCAACGGGCTCCACCTTTGGAGCAGCAGGCATATCTTTTTTTACTTCAACAGGTGGTTGAGTTTGCTCTTCCTTAACAACTTGTTGAACAAC
>DMMW01000017.1:0-20985 GCA_003452965.1 Elusimicrobiota bacterium | reverse complement strand
GGTTCAGATTCAGCTGCAGCGGCATCTGCAGATGCAGGTTGTGTTTGTGGTTCCTGTTCCGGTTTTATCGGAATATTTTCATCTTTAGGTTTAATTTCTATTTTTTCTTCGTTAATTATTTCGGGTTCGGGTTGCTTGACTTCGGGTAGCACGGGTCTTGGTATTTCAACAACTTTTTCCACAACAACTTCCTTTTTTTCTTCAACACCAATCTCCGGTAAAAGTTCGCCCATTAAATCCTTGACAAGATTAAAGTCAACAGGCATATTTGTCATAGTTGAATAAGCTTTAAGTCTTTTTAAAAAACCTTCCAGTTCTCTAATATTGGATTTCAGCTTACTCGCGATATAAATCAATATCTTATCGTCAAGTTCAATCCCTTCGTGCTTTTCTTTCTTTTTCAATATGGCAACCCTGGTTTCCAAATCGGGTGGTTTAATGTCAGCAATAAGTCCCCATTCAAAACGGGATTGCAGTCTATCTTCAATACCGGACAATTTTTTAGGAGGTTTATCCGAAGTAATTACTATCTGTTTTTGGTTTTCATGAAGAATATTAAAGGTATGAAAAAATTCTTCCTGTGTGGACTCTGCTTCCGAAAGAAACTGGATATCATCAACAAGCAATAAATCAAGTCTTCTATAATGTTCCCTTAGTTCAGTCAATTTTCCGCTTTTAATCGCCTCTATAACTTCCGATGTAAATTTTTCAGTAGTAATATAACGCACTTCCGCAGAAGGATTTTTATCTTTAATCGTATTCCCTATTGCTTGCATTATATGTGTCTTTCCTAATCCCACACCGCCATAAATAAAAAGCGGATTATATGTCTTCCCGGGATTTTGCGAAACTGCCCAAGCTGCCGCATGAACAAAACGGTTATTAGAACCGACAACAAATTCATCAAAAACATATCTTAAATTTAATCTAAGTTTAGGCGCTTCTGTATCTTTCCGCAAGGGTGCTTTTTGAATGATATCTTCTTTCTTTATCTCCTGTTTTTCAGTTTTTGGTGCTGAATCTACTGGGGCTTCTTTTGGTTTTTCTTCTTTGTGCGGTTGTACCGGTTTTTCTCCGAATTCTGCAACCATTTCTAAGATTTCTTCTAAATCCTTGCCTTTTGAAGTATCATCAATTTTCCCTTTTTGGCATTTACTTTTTAGGAACTTTTCTGCAGCCGTTTTCTTATCAGATGTCAAGTTATATATATATATCGCATAATTGAATTCCTGAGAAAGCGGCGTAAAAGGTTTACCGACATCTTGATTGAAATACGTAACAATCTCGGATAAATCCTCACTCACAGAAGACAGCAATAATTTATATCTATTTTTGTCTCTATCACACGGAGAGGGTACTAATTCCCATTTTGTAATCATAGCATTTTTAAAAATTATAACACAGATTCCTAAAGACGATTCCACCGATTAAAGACTTGCCCTAATCTGCGTAATCTATTTTTCTTAATCCGTGTAATCAGCAGTTATTCATACTCTTAACTTTTTCTTAACAAGTAAAAGTTCTATGGCTAAATCGACATATAAAAACTTTTTGTCAAGCTGCTCTTGTGATGCAAATAAACTTAATATATTATATGCTATACATTCCTTATTTATGAAAAATCTTATATCATTCAGCCCGTCAGGAATAATCGCTATTATTAATTCTGCACCCTGAGAACCTGCATTTTTAACAATTTCATTGAAATTATTGGGTGTTGTTACGCTATATTCCACTGCAGAAAGTTTTTCAATTAGTATAGGTTCTTTCATTGATTTTTCTACAATATTTTTTAGTTGATTAGTAAAATTTTCAAGCAAGCTAATTTCGCCGGAAGGATATAAATATAATATCTTCAATGGTCCAGTATTGGAAACATTTACTTCTATTTTTCCATTAGCAGTTCCTGTAATTGTCGGAATTACAGCCGTAGGCTCTCCAAAACGTTCAATCTCAATTTTAAAAGACGGTGTCTCTTCCGTTGTTTTTTCCTCTTCCTTTTGTATTTCTGATTCAGCGAATGTTTTTTCTGCTCCCGTAGATTCCAATACTTCCGATGTTGCTTGTCCCTGTTCTGCTTCTTCATCTTCGGTAGCTTTATCAGAAATTATTTCTTTCGGTTCCTGGGTAATATCCGCACTAACTTCCTCCTCTATATTATCGAATGCTTTTGTTTCAGCTGTTTGCTCAGTATTTTCAAGCTGGTTAATATTTGCTTCAGCTGCTGATTCTTCAGCTACATTTTCAGGTACAGCTTCTTTTGGCGGTTCGTTTTCAGCAGCTTTAATGATTTCCAAAGGCTTATCCAGAGTAATTTCAAGAGATTCTTCTTCAACGGGTTCCTCAACCGAATACTCCTTTGATATTTTATTGGGTATTCTCTCAGCGGAAAATTCTTCTTCTACTTCTTTTTGTACTTCGGGAGTTTCCTCTACGGCTTTTTCATGCTCTTCAGTTTTATCTGATATTTCTTGTTGTGATATCTTCAAGTCAGATTCTTTATTGATATCTTCTTTTATTATTTCTTTTTCTGATTCCGAAGTTATTTCAATGTCTTTTTCTTGTTCTTCTTGAACATCCGTTATTTCTTGTTGCTCCGAAAAATCCGGGACAGCCGATGTTTCCGACTCACCAACATTTATATCCCGCCTTTCGGTGAATTGTTCTATATTATCTATTTTTTCCGGTATTTCTTGTTTAAGATGCCTTTGTTCGTCTTCAGTCAAAGTTGAAAAAAGATTATTCAATTCCGAAATTACATCTTTTACCTCATCTTCTTTCTTAAGCTCAATATCGGCATTCAAATCACCGCCGGTAAAATACCTATAAATACCTTTCCTTTCTTCTTTTGTAGAGTTATTTAGATACAAACCCCACTTATATTTTACGTCTAATATTCTGAACGGTGCCGAACAAATATGCGGGTATTTTTTAACCAAATTATCGGCATCTTCTTTAGACGATACCATAACAATATACCTGTTCTGGTTATTCTTATCAATTTCCGGTAATATAACCCATTTATTCACCATAGTTTATTACTGCTCCTCTCTATCAATGCCTTTTACTTTTAGCATCAAATCATCAGGATTTGTTGCATTTTCTAATGCATCTTCAAGTGTAATTATTTTTTCTCTATAAAGACGGATTAAGTCTTGATCAAAAGTCCTCATGCCGTAATATTCGCCCTGTTCCATTAATTTATACATTTCAATTGACCTATTTTCCGCAATATTCTTTCTGATTAGTGCCGTACCAACTAATATTTCAAGAGCCGGTATTCGCGCATCACTGTTAATACAAGGTATCAACCGCTGTGCAACTATGCCCCTGATAACATTTGAAAGTGAGACCCTTACTTGGTGCTGTTGATGTGGCGGGTAAGCATCCACGATTCTGTCTATGGTTTGTACCGCATTCATAGTATGTATGGTTGATAACACCAAATGTCCGGTTTCGGCAGACGATATACCCGCAGAAATAGCTTCGTAATCGCGCATTTCACCAATACTCACTACATCCGGGTCTTGTCTCAAAACATATTTTAGACCTTTACCGAACGATTTTGTATCGGCTCCGATTTCCCGTTGGCTAATAAACGATTTTTCATCTTTATGAAAATATTCTATCGGATCTTCTATCGTAACTATTTTATACGCGAATGTCTTGTTTATATAATCAATCAGTGAATTCATTGTTGTGGTTTTACCTGCACCTGTTATACCTGCAAATAGAATCAATCCACGCGGTTCCTCGGCTAATTTCTTAAATATTGCCTGCGGTAGATTCAGTTCATCAAAATTCTTTATTTTAAAAGGAACAACCCTTAGAGTAAGTGCGATTGTACCTCTTTGCCGATATACGTTTACTCTGAATCTCGATACACCTTCAAGTCCATATGAAAAATCTATTTCATTTTCTTCTGAAAATATTCTTTTTTGTTCATCATTCAACAATCCGAATGCTATTTCCTGAATATGTCTGGGCGTAAAATTTTCAAAACCGGTTGAAACCAACTGTCCATTAATTCTAATCACCGGTGGAGTGCCCGCCTTAAAGTGAATATCCGAAATACCTTTTTTCAAAATTGCTTGCAAAAGTTCTGCAGTATTCATAATTACCTCACAATTCGCCCAGTGAAACTGGACTAATATTTATAAATTCAGTGGATAGCATCTTTCTACCGTTCTACCTCTCTACTCTTCTAATTATATTCACTGAAGCAGACGTTCCAATTCTGCTTGCACCGGCATTTATCATTTTAGTTGCGTCACTATATGTCTTTATTCCGCCAGATGCTTTAACACCTATATTATTTCCTACAATTTTTCGCATCAATCTTATATCTTTTACTATAGCTCCGTGCGGGCCAAAACCTGTTGATGTCTTAACGAAATTGACAGACGCTTTCTTGGATAACTGACAGGCTTTTATTTTTTCTTTTTTAGTAAGATATGCAGTTTCCAAAATTACTTTTAATATTTTTCCGGCTGTCGCTTTGCGCACAATCCTAATATCATCTAAAAAAATCTTATATTTTTTATCCTTTAAGGCACCGATGTTCATAACCATATCAATCTCGTCGGCACCGTTAATAATAGCATTTTTAGCTTCAAACGCTTTCATATCGGAAGTTGTCGCACCTAAAGGAAATCCGATTACTGTACAGACTTTTACGTTTGAATCTTTAAGGATTCTCTTAGCAAGCAATACGTAAAAAGGATTTATACACACAGATGCAAATTTAAATTTTATTGCTTCCAAACAGAGTTTTTTTATATCCCTTTCCGTTGCATTCGCCTTTAAAAGAGTATGGTCTATCAAAGAAGCAATGTTCATAAAACCAATACCTAATCCCACCAATAATGAACGACATACGTAATAATATTTTCTGAATTTTTTGGGACTTTCAATTTATATTCTATCGTCCTTGAATCCTTCTTTGCATAATCCTGCGATTTTTGTGAAATCTTCCAGTTTGACCATCTGTATAACTTCTCAACAACTGTAACTTCAATATTTTCTTCTTTATGATTTCTTAAAGTAATTTTAAATGTTTCATCACACCATTTATCGCCACATTTAAAAACCGTCTGAACTCTTTCGCCTATGATATCGAAGGCATCCCCCAAATAAATTCTAATATTTTCATCCTTTGCCGTATGTTCTATGGAATCCTCGCCGATAAACTCCAGCGACTTGTCCGTATCTTCTTTATAAACCCGTATTTTCCCTTTGGGAAGAGGAATTCCTAAATTATTTTCTTTTGAATTTTTAAAATCAAGCATAACATAAACTTTTTTATTTGATTGTATCCCGTAATTCTTATCCGTGCGCGACCATGGTTGATACCCATAAAACTTCTGAACGGAACCGTCATAAATATAAAGTTTCTTTACCGGAACGCTTGCGGCGGATGCAAATTCTATCTGTTTAGTTTCGTTATTTTTTACCGTAGATTTTCGTTGTAATGTGTACATATGGTATTCAAAAAACGATTTTTCTTTGAACTGCGGAACGGCAACTGAACGCATTGCTTTTGTTTCATACATACCATCGGCTTCTGATAACATTTCCGGGGCAGAGCGATGAATATCCCCCGCTATTAATTTTAACTTTGCATCTTTATAAGTAGCGCCTGATTTATTATCAATTGTTACCCATCCGTTCAAGTCTATATTTTTATCATCGTTATCTGAAACAACGACATAATCCGCATTCCAATTTATTCCTTCAGTCAAATAATCAACTTCTATTTTATTTTCTCCGGAAATTTCGCTTTGCAAAAGCCAGGAAAGCGTAGGTTTCAAAATCAGCCCTTCCGGTATCTTAGAAAGCGCAACCTCTCCTGACGGATTAACCAAAATTTTATCATCCGATTTTATAGTAAGTCCGCCTGCTGTTGAAAGAAGTGTACCTTTTATTATTTCCTTTTTCTCCCCGTCTTTTCCGATTCTCCTTTCAATTTCTATTTCTTTGCCGATATACTTCTGCAAGAGTTTATCTCTGGAAATTAAATCATATTCAAAATTCTGCTCTAAAACAGAACACTTTTCCGGATCTGTTAAAGATTTAAAATGTACGCTTGTAGGATCAATTTTTGCAGCAACATCAATAAATTCAACTTTTTGAATACCCTTATTTATCTTAATCGTCCTTTTGTCTTTAACCAGTCCAAGATTCTGGTTATATATAGTCAAACCTATCTCCTGAGAAAAAGACAGATTTAAACAGATATAACAAAGGATAAACACTAACAAAATCTTCTTCATTTCAACTTTTCTGTTTGCTATTACTTTTCTCAATATTTTTGAACATTTATTCATTATTATTGAATCCAAAAATATCTTTTTTATCTATATTATTATCTTTAAAAAGAAATTTTACCCTATATAAGTTTTTACCTAATAACTTAAAATATGGCATTTTATTATAACTATATCTAAACGCTTCCCCTTTATTTTTACTTGCACTAATAATTTTATCTTTATAAACACTAAAAAGTTCTCCGTTCGGAATAGATATTAATACAATAGCTAATATTTTAAATTCAGATTTTATTTTTTCGTAAACAATATTTATAACAAAAGTAAGACATATTTTTTCTTCAGTTTTATTTTTATTGTAGAATGTTGGTAGATGAACTTTAAAAGATTTTTTTGAAGAACGATAACTTGTTTGATTTACTCCCAACGGAACTTTTCCTTTATAATCAGAAAAATTATCAAATTTAGCTGTTTTAATATCTATGTGAACAAAAGCATCATGTGTCTCGAAAAACATATCAGCACCTATAGGTGATGAATTGGGTTTTCCAAATTGATTAAACAACCAAAAATATATTCTCTCTGCACCACGAGCAAAATCAGAATTTTGACTTTTTTTATCAGCACGTTCAAAATATCTAATCCAGTCAGATTTAATTTTGTTTTTTGAATTTAAACCTTCTATCATTTTTGAAAGATCTTGGTTTAAATCAAATTCTATTTTGTTGAGATAATTGTATTCCAATTGCTCGATTTTCTTCAAAGTCATCATATTCATCATCTTTCTCTAACGAAATAACTTTCACATCACCACATCTTCTTCTAATTATATCAACGAATTGTGTTTGTAATTCAATAAGAATTGATTTTCTACCTAATTCATTAGCTACTTTACCTGTTGTTCCAGAACCAGCAAAAGGATCAAGTACTATTCCATCTTGTCTACAACATGCGGAAATGGCCATTCTTGGTAACTCTTCTGGAAAAACAGCAAAATGTTTTTCTGATAACTTAGCTGTTGACATAGTCCATATATCACCAGGATTTCTCCCTTTTGGGTGTTTTTTTATCGTTTGCAAAATATAGTGAGTTTCAGTCATTACTTTATCATATCTATTATCAAATGCTAAAATTTTCTTTAACTTCATCCAGTCAATAGATGTTGGTAAAGAACCTCCAGCATCACTTCTAAACCAATGTCCTGCAGTATATGTATAACCAAGAATTTTATTAATATCTTTTACAGAAATTCCTTTTTTTATTCTTGCTTTAGTGAGATATTCGCTAATAATTTTCTGCTCAATTTCCGTTTTTCTTTTTTTAATATATTTAACCCCCGTTACAGAAGATCTCCCACCTGGCGAAGCACCAATATTTACTTCTTCGCCTTTGAATTTACCATTATATTTTAACTTATTGTTTATTTTTTCAATTTCAGATAACATTTCTTTATATTCTTTTTCATCTAAGTATTCTGGTAAACCAAAAGTATTTTCCTTCTCTGTTGATTTGTATGGCACCCTAATAGCATCTAAATTAAAATATACATTTTTTTCCCAGTCATTTCTTGTAAAAAAATATATTGGC
Organism: Elusimicrobiota bacterium; assembly: GCA_003452965.1. Taxonomy (GTDB): domain Bacteria; phylum Elusimicrobiota; class UBA8919; order UBA8919; family UBA8919; genus UBA9627. The sequence continues at coordinate 13,132 of DMMW01000017.1, read as the reverse complement.
TCATATGTATTTGTGAATCTACATTTTACCGGTGAAGGCATATGATTAGGTTTATGCCAAATTATCTGATTTCTGAGAAGCCATCCTATTTTTTTTTGATTTTTACCTAATACTTTAACATCCTGTATCATTTTTTGAGCAACTCGCTGAGGAATCATTTGTAGCCCTTGTTCTAAATATGTATCTCCAAGGTTAAGAAAGTATGCTCCATCCTTTTTGAGAACTCTCAATAATTCTTTTGATACTTCTACTATTTTATCAACATATTCTTCAGAAGTACTCTCTTGCCCAATTTGATTTTCAATGTAATAATCTCTTAATTTCCAATAAGGTGGTGAAGTAACTATGCATGATATTGATTCTGATGGTATTTTTCTCAAAACATCTATTACATCACCTATAATAAGAAGTGACTGACTATTATTTAAATTATGAATTATATTTTTATTTTCAAACAAATCTTTACTATAAATTTGATTATCTTCTCTTAGCATAATTTTATTATTTCTTGACTTATATGAGATTTTTTCTTTTAACATTTTATATTTCATTAATTTTCTTTTATGATGAAGCATCCACGGGTAAACCCGTGGTATCCTTCATTTCTTCGGCAAAATCCACTGATTATCCTTTTCGCATTTTCATCCTTTGGAGAATGGACATCCACAACTAAAGCCGTGGTTTTCTGCAAACACTAACAAAATCTTCTTCATTTCAACTTTTCTGTTTGACCCAATAATTCGCGTGATTCTCTTGTTTTACCTTCCATTGCTAACCGGGCTGACTTAAAAAAATTCTTTTTCTTATTATATGCGAGCTCCAGTCCAAATTTCTTTATATCCGTATTAAAAAATGCATCGTGACATTTCATAAATAGATCTATATTTTTATTATTAGCAGTAATCGCGTCAACCGACATCTTACTCATTTCGTCTTCCATATCTTTTATGTCACGATACTTAATAACATCTTCCTTCGCTTTATACCCCTCTGATTCAAGTACATTTATTTTCTGCACATATTCCTTCTCTTTTAAACCGGATTTTATTATAAACACCCCACCGATAATTATCTCGACAATTAAAATTAATATTCCCAAAGAATATATGACTTTAACCTTTTTATATTTTTCATTTTTATTTTTTTCAAACGCCGTAACTTTTTTAGTGAGCTTGGAAATACTACCATCTTTTTCTTTAAGTACCTTTTCTATTTCGTCTCCCAGCGCATCTAATTGTTTTTCCAATTCCTGTTTTTCGTGGTAGATATTATCGCGGTCGGAAACAACATTATCATAACTTCCGATTATCTCCAGCTCTTTGAGTCCCTTGTTTATTACACTCTTCAAAAACGGTACCGTAGCATCATCATTTTTAAGAGAAACTAAAATCTCCCCGATATCTTCAACCAACTTCTGATTATTATGATGTAACGTTATATTAACTAATGCCCCTATCGCCTCCGCTCTGACTTCTGAATCTTTATCATTTCTTAAAATATCTATTAAATCACTGATTACATCCGGACTACAAATTCTGTCAATTGCGCGGATAGCTTCTATCCTTACTTTTTTTTCTTTGTCTTTAAGCGCATTACTTAAATATGGAAGAAAAGACTTGTCACCGATTGTGCCTAAGGCACATATAACGGCAGACCGTACTGCAAGCGACTCTTTAATCTTTTCTATGAAATGGGCGACTACGGTATTATCACCTATCTTACCAAGTGATCTTATTACTGCAGCTACTACCTCTTCATTTTTTTCGCTTTCCAATACTTCTATTAGCACCGTTATCGCTTTCTTGCCAAATTCGCCGAGTTGCTCGGATGCCTGAACGCGTATCGTTTCATATGAATTGCTTTTCAATATGGCTTTCAGGTCGCGAATACGAACATTTTCGTCCAAAATATTATCAACAGTTATATAAGGTTCTTCTTGTTTATTCTCTTGTTTATTCTCTTGTTTTTTTTCCGTCATGTAATATCAGATTTACCAGAACTATTTCAACTCTTTCCAGCTATTCTTTAAACCTCTTTTAAATGAACTAACCAATTGACCTACCGCCGTAGTTATATCCAATGCCTCATATGATTTTGAATCACTCCAAACAACTTCGCCTGTTGAAACATCAATAATTTTTGCAAAAACCGAAACCGAAGCGGAAACGCTAAAAATATTTGCATCGTTTAGTCCATGTACATAGCCCTCAGGGACAATTGTTGTCCCGCTTACGGGATAAACTCTGTCTGAAATTATTAAATTATTCTTATCTTTGAATACAAGCAATTTATTTGATTGATTATATTCAATAACATTTCCCGAAATAACAACATCTATACCCGATAACGTTACATTTGAAATATTTTCTATATCGGTTCTATCAATAATGTTTACTCCAGCAGCCAACAGTTGCGATATAAATTCATTGCTTACCGTAACACCGCCGTTACCGGCAAATCTTAAGACTGCAACTTTTTTTATATTAGAAAAATTATAGCCGCTTTTGACCACCGGTTTAGTAGTAACACAACCTGAAAAGAACCAATTAGAAATTAAAAATGAAAAGTTAAATATTAAAATAAGAACCGAACCTAATTTTTTAATTTCTTTCTTACGGTATATATTCTTTATTTTTAAATTATTCATTTCATTTCCTCAAGATATTTTATATGTTTTTTAGCGGTATCCCTAAAATCAGTATTTTTTAATAACATACTCCAATATTTAACAGAATTTTCTTTATCACCTTTTTTCTCATATAGAAGCGCCAATAAGTATTTAACGGCAACCAATTCTGGATTTTTTTGTTCGGCAGACTTAAAATATTTCTCTGCCTCGGCTAAATCATCTTTCATTAAAAATAGTATTCCCAGTGAAGTATCCGGATGTGGCGATTTAACATCCAACCCTCTTGCATCCAATAAAACCTTTAACGCTTCCTCGTATTTTTTTTCCTTAATCAATCTATTCCCTTCGCTTACCTTCTCGGAAATATCCTGAGAATATGCGGAATGTGAGAAAAAACAAAATATAAAAACAAAAAACAAAATTATGCAGTTTATAATTCTTAATTTCTGACTCAAGTTAAGTTCAAGAATTAAATTTTTCATTTTTTATTCCCTCTCTCGATTTCTTTAATTTTTTTAACCCGTTTCAAATGCCTACCACTTTCAAATTCAGCAAACAAAAATTTTTTAACAGATTTTTTAATATTTTTTAGACTGAAATCTTCGGAAAAACATATTATATTGGCATCATTATGTCTCACCGCAAATTCAGCCGCTTTTTCAGAATACCCAAGTGCGGCTCTGATTCCTTTTACTTTATTAGCTGCAATACAAATACCATTTCCTGACCCGCAAATTAGAATACCCCTTTTATATCTGCCGGAAGCAACCGCTTTTGCCACTTTATATGCGAAATCCGGATAATCGCATGATTCTTCCGAAAAAGTACCGAAATCTTTAACGATATTATTTATTGAAAGATATTTCATTAACTCAGTTTTATATCTAAAACCGCGATGATCACTTCCGATTGCTATTTTCATAAAATTACAGCCTTATCGCCGTTTTTTATTCCGGCTGCGTTCGCCTCATCGGTATCCACGTGATATTCCAAAGCCATATCTTCTCTAACGCGAGCTACGACATTATCAAATATAAGCCCTCGTTCCCCTTCAACCTTGATTTTTACAATATCACCATGTTTTACATTAAAAAAATCGGCGTCTTTTGTCGTCATATGTACATGTCTTTTCGCGACTATACATCCTTCATTTACATTTATCGTCCCGTTTGGACCTATAATAATTATCGGAGCAGCGCCTTTTAAATCACCAGACATCTTAAGCGGTGCATTTATTCCTAACACAAATGTATCCGTCCTGGATACCTCAACTTGAGTTGCTTTTCTAAGCGGTCCTAACACACGAACCTTTTGTATTTCACTTTTGGCACCTTTAATAGTAACGGTTGCTCTTGAGGCAAATTCTCCCGGCTGCATTAATCCCTTAATTTTTTCTAATTGATAATCCTTTCCAAATAGTTTTTCAAAATCTTCCTTACTTAAATGTACATGTCTATTTGATACATTCGCAATAATCGGCACCTGCATTCTTTTTTTATTCAAATTATCATCCATAGATTCTATCATTAAATCCGCTCCACGTCCGTCTAAGTAAAACAATTTATTCTATCCCAATTTTTTCGGGATATCGCTTCAATAATTAACGAGTTTAATAAAATCGTCTGCTTTAAGTGCTGCTCCGCCAATAAGTCCGCCGTCAATATTGGGCTGTTTCATTATTTCAGAAATATTATCCGGCTTTACCGAACCACCGTAAAGAATTCTAATATCTTCTGCGGCGTCTTTACCATACAATTCAGAGTAAAGTTTCCTTATGAAAGCGTGGATTTCTTCAGCCTGTTGAGGAGTCGCTGTCTTTCCCGTACCAATAGCCCATACAGGTTCGTATGCAATTACCAGTTTTTTCATCTGCTCACCGCTTAATCCGGCAACACCGATTTTTATCTGTTTTTCAATAATCAAAAAAGTTTCGTTTTTTTCTCTTTGCTGCAAAGTCTCGCCGACGCATACGATAGGTATAATCCCGCTTTCAAATGCAACCTTCATTTTTTTATTGACACTTTCGTCAGTCTCACCGAAATATTGCCTTCTTTCCGAATGACCGATTATAACATAATCGCAATTGATATCCTTGAGCATTAATGGAGAAATTTCTCCAGTAAATGCACCCGACTTTTCAAAATACATATTTTGTGCACCAACTTTAATATTTGTATTTTTCAAAGCTTCTTTGACAGCATAAAGTGAAATATAAGACGGACACACCAATATCTCCCTATTCTTAACATCGGTTAACTTTTGTTTAAGAACCGAAACTAATTCCACAGATTCCTTAACCGTCTTGTTCATTTTCCAATTGCCTGCAATAAGCGGTACTCTGTTACCCATTTTTTCTCTCCTATTTTTACAATAATTTTTCTACTTATTATAATCAATCATTCTATCACAATAAATGAAATATTTCAAGTAAAAAAAATATGTATTATGGCACATTAATTGGGAAAATATCTTCCCATATCCGTACCAAATTTCTACCATCTCTTTTCGCCTTATAAAGTGCGTCATCCGCCATTTTTATCAATTTATCTTTATCTATTCTTCTTTCCCTATTCCAAGAAGCAATACCGATACTAACCGTAATTTTCAATTTTTTACCTTTAATATCCAGCGGATTACTCTCAACATTCCTTCTAAAACGTTCTGCAATGCTTTTTACCAGCTCTGCCGTCTGCTCAATTTTTGGATCGGGAACAAGAATAACCGCGAATTCCTCGCCACCATATCGCGCTAATATATCGCTTGACCTCATAGTGTCTTTCAATATCTTTGCCAAATGGATTAATGCCGCATCCCCGACCTGATGCCCATATAAATCATTAAAATTTTTAAAATAATCTATATCAAACATCATTAAAGAAAGTTTTTGACTGTACCTTTTTGCTTTTTCCATTTCCTTTTCGAGCCGCTGATGAAAATATTTATGAATATAAAGCTCGGTCAGCCCGTCTGTTATTGCATTCTCGTACAACTTAGCATTTTGTATTGCAACTGAAGCCTGATTCGCCAAAATCGTCAAAACTCTTCTGTCATATTCGGAGAATTTTTCACCACCTGCCTTTTTATCCAATGATACAACACCTAAAACATGACCTCTGAATATCAAAGGTAAACAAAGCAGAGTTTCTTTTGGTCTGGATATTTGCGCATTGGATGCGAAATCAATATAAAGATATTTTTCCTTGCTTTTATCATCAATAAGTATCGGCTCGCAAATAGCTGCAACCACACCTGCCACTCCTTCTGCAAGCCGTGGACGCACTATATCATACGCTCTTGGTGATAAACCAATTCCTGCTCTTATCTCAAGCGTCTGTGTTTCTTCGTTCATCAACATAATAGAGCCTTTTGAAACCTTGCCGGCTTTTGTAAATGCATCCATAATCTGCGGCAAAAGATCTCTCATTTCAAGTGTTGCCGTAATATCTTTGGAAATATCATGTATTAATTTCAAATCCTCATTCAGCCGTTCAAGTTCTCTGGCTTTTCTTCGGAAGAAAATTACTGAAATCCACAAAATATATGCAATAGATGCAGATGCAAATATTAAAATTACTATGTCTAACCAATATGGTAAATTAAATAAAAACATTAATTATAATCCCTAACTCTTTATTCTTGAAATCCTTTTTCTTAATACGGGATGGACTAACCCCGGTGAAATCTCTTTTAATGGTTTTAAAACAAACTCCCTGTTATGCAAATCCTTATGCGGGATTGTAAGAATTCTGCTTTTAATAACCTTTTTTCCGAAAAACAAAATATCTAAATCTATTTCTCTTGGACCCCATCTGAAACTTTTTTTTCTACCGATAACTTTTTCTATATTTTTACAAATAAATAAAAATTCTTTTGGAGATAATTCGGTTTTTAATTTAACAATTGCATTTAAAAAAGTATTTTGATTCTTACATCCATACGGTTCCGTCCTGTAAAAAGAAGAAATCTTTAAAATTTTCTGATGATACTTTTTTAAAAGTTCGATTGACTTTAGTATATTTTTTTTCTTTTCTCCCCTATTAGAACCAAGCCCCACAAAAACGATATTTGTTTTATTCTTCATTCAATAAAAGAATCTTCCAAAATAGAAATAGCTGCATCAACATCTTTTTTATTTATAATTAACGGCGGTAAAAACCGCAATACCTTATCCTGCGTACAATTTATAATAAGTCCTCTTTGAAGGCATCTTTTCACAATTTCCTTACCGTCAATATTAAGCTCAATACCGATAATAAACCCGAGCCCTCTGACTTCTTTTATAAAATTATACTTTTCTTGTAAAATATTTAATTTATCCAAAAAATATTTTCCGGTAATTTCAACATTCTTCAGTACTTTTTTATTATTAACAATCTTTAGCACCTCAAGTGCCGCTGCACAACAAACAGGATTTCCACCGAACGTAGAACCGTGACTTCCATAGCTCAGTATTTCTGCAATCCCTTTCTTTGCTATTGTTGCAGCAATAGGTAATCCGCCGCCCAAAGATTTTGCAAGTGTAATAATATCGGGTTCTATTCCGTAATTTTTATATGCGAATATTTTTCCCGTCCTTCCTAATCCGCATTGAATCTCGTCAAAAATCAAAAGAATATTATTCTTTTTACAAATTCTTTTCAAATCTGTCAAAAACTCTTTAGTAGCCAAACATACCCCGCCTTCTCCCTGGATAGGTTCAACAATAACGGCACAGGTTTTATTGTTTATCAGTCTTTCTACCGAAGAAATATCATTTAAATCAGCAAACTTAAAACCACTCAAAAGCGGTTCAAAACCTTTTGAGAATTTTTTCTGGCCGGTTGCGGAAAGCGTTGCTATCGTCCTACCGTGAAACGAATTATTAAATGAAATAATTTCATACCTGCCGTCGCCCCATTTTCTTGCTAATTTTATTGCACATTCATTTGCCTCCGCACCCGAGTTGGAGAAAAAAACTTTGCCGCCAAAAGAAATATTAGAAAGCATTTTCGCAAGCTCAATCTGCGGCTTAATATAAAAAAGATTGGATACATGAATCAGCTTTCCACTCTGTTTCTGAATCGCCTCAACAACCTTTGGATTACAGTGACCTGTGGAACATACCGAAATCCCCGACAAGAAATCCAAATATTTTTTTCCTTTATCATCCCAAAGATATTTACCTTTACCTTTAACAAATAAAATTTGATATCTCTTGTAAGTCTGAAAAACATATTTTTTTTCCGAATTCAAATAACTCATATTATTTTTGTTCCTTTAAGTCTAACATCAAAAATATCAACCTCTTTTACTCCGTTTTTCACTGCTTCGGCGCATCCCCTGACCTTTGGTATCATACCTCCCGTAATAACACTCTCTTTAATTAAATTATCAACATCGGATATCTTAATATTTGATATAGTTTTTTTGTTACTATCGAGAACACCCTTAACATCTGTAAAAAAAATCAATTTTTTCGCTTTATATATCGTGGCGATTCCACTTGCCACCTCATCTGCATTAAAATTAAGAATCTGTTCTTTCTTCGTCTTCCCTATCGGGGAAATAACCGCAATCTTCCCTTCTTCAATAACACTATTTATCATTTGGACTTTTGCACAACAAAACCTGCCAACATATCCCAAACTATTAATCTTAACACCTAAAAACGCTTTTTTCAGTGCTATCGCATTTTTTAATTTCTTTGCTATTCTTATCTGGATACTTTCCAACACTTTCTCAACTATTTTTATCGCTTTACCGTCGGTATATCTTAGCCCGTTAACGAATTTTGTTTCTATATTCGCTTTATTTAATGCTTTTGTAATATCCTTGCCACCGCCATGAACAACAATAACGGAATATTTCTTAGAAAATCGCAAAACATTTCTCAAAACTGCCTTTTCGGCATTTTTATCGTCCATTAAACTGCCGCCGTATTTTATAACGATTATATTTTTCATAATTTTAATGAATTACCCCGCACAGTTTTGCTCCAATCCCCCCTATCAATTTTGTCACAGACAAAACTCGGGGGAGCAAAATTAGTCGTGGGAGTTTTTCTTGCTCTGGGAATCTGAGCGAGAAAAAAATGACAACCTCATATCACCGTATTTCTCCTGCCGATACATACCCATTTCCCCTAATTTTTCTGGAAGCATTTCCCTGAATTGGTGTTGCCCTATTATAATCCCGTTTCTTGCAAGCAAAACCTCTGATTTTTCAATCACTACAGCTAAATTCTTCATAGAATACGGTGGCCCGATAAAAATAATATCAAACTTTTCATTCAGAAAATTCGGTTGCGCCGCATCATACCGTAAAACTTCCGCTTTGTCGGAAACACCCAAATTCTTTAAATTCTCTTCAATTAACTTTACACACTCTCTGCCATTTTCAACAAAAACAACTTTCTTTGCACCGCGCGACAACGCTTCTATACCTACTGAACCTGTACCTGCAAACAAATCAAGAAAAACAGAACCTATTATTTTTGGAGTCAAAATATCAAAAAGCGATTTTTTTGCTCTCATTAAAAGCGGCCTAGTAGATAAATCTGTCGGAAGAAGTAAATTCCGTCCCTTAAACTGACCTGCAATAATCTTAAGTGCCATAAAATTCACAAATGAAAAAAATACAACTTTTATACATCAAAAGTTGATTTTGATTTATGCGAAACTCAGTAAATTATACAAATAAAAACAGCTTAAATCAAGGAAAAAAAGTAAAATAGAAACATTTATTTTTTAAGATATTTGATGATGATTTATTTATGCAAATAATTCCACTTTACGGCTTTCTGCAAAGGCGGGTAAATATATAGGATCTGTCCCCTTTTTCCAAATATAAAAAACGGGGCTACCACTTGATTTTTGAGATGCGTTCTACAGCTTGTTTGAGGTGGGCTTCCGGAACTGTTAAGGCGAATCTTATATAACCCTCGCCGGAGGGTCCAAAACCGTTGCCGGGTGTACAGACAATACCTGCTTCGTCTAACAGTTTCCCAACTGTGGTGAGTGAAATCGAATCCTGCTGAACGTATTAAGAAAATGTATAACTAAGCTATAAATTCTAAATAGTTTTTTCTTGTTATAACTTTATAATCTGAATTTTTATAATTTTCTATCCAATCCTTCGGCGGTTTAAGTTTTACTTCTCTCCATTTTATTTCATAACCATGCAACTTGCCTTCTCTCTCTTCAATCAAATCAATCTCTTTTTGGTCCCACGTCCGCCAGAAATAACAATTTGCAAATATGTCTTTGTACGCTCTTTTTTTCATACGCTCAATAAAAATAAAATTTTCCCATAAACTACCAACATCATTTCTAAGTTCCAAATCATTAAAATTAGATATTATGGCATTACGAATACCAACGTCATAAAAATAATATTTACTTTTTTTTGTAACTTCTTTTCTTAAATTTCTGCTATATCCCCGCAAATTATAAATAATAAACGATTTCTCAAATAAATCAAGATATCTTGCAACCGTTTTATAATCTATTCCAACTTGTTGTGCGATTTCTGTTAAAGACACTTCACTACCAACCTGAAAAGCAAGCAATCTTAACATATCAAGAAGAATTTTTGAACTTTTTATCTTTTCCAATTCCAAAATATCTTTTAATAAATATGCCTGAAATATCTCTTCTAATATTTTCTTTTTTTCCTTTTTATTTTTTGTCACTACAACTTCAGGATAACCACCATATATAAGCCATTCCGGTAATCTTTCTTTAATCTCTGATAAGTTATTTAAATTAGATAACTCTATTTGTGAAATTGGAAATAAATTCAGAGTTATTTTCCTGCCTGTAAGCGGCTCTCCGACCTGCCCGGCTAATTCAAAAGAGGATGAACCTGTTGCTATAACCTTGATTCCCGGAACCTGATCAACCAATATCTTTAAACCCAATCCAATATTTTTTATTTTCTGTGCTTCATCTATTGCAATGAGTTCATATCCCTCGGCATATTCTCTAATTGTATCAAAATCTTGTGAATTGAATATATTCTGAACATTAATATTGTCTCCTGAACTCAGCTTATATTTCATCTTACAACCTGACAAGTAATCTTTAAGCAATGTGGTTTTTCCTACCTGCCTCGGACCATAGATTATAAGTGCTTTATTCGGTTTAAGGTTTTTATTCAGATTTTGATATATTCTTGGTATTTTCATAATGAGATAATTATACCATATTCCTTGAAATATGTCAATTTCAAGGAGTTGTAATCCTTGAAATTATTAGTTAATTTTTTATTATAGTAACATTTTATCAAATTAGGAAGGAAAAATCAATTCATACTCCTTTAATAGGCTCCCTCCCCAAAGGGACGCCTGCTTCGCCGGAGCTTAAGTGAGGCGAAAGGCTCGCCAAGGGCGGCAGAGTTGATACTGGGCATCCTGTGGTGAGTGAAATAGAATCATACCGAACTTCGTATCAAGGAAATATTATGCTAATTAAAGACTACATTTTTTATTCTCATCTTATTATTGCAAACTTGCCTTTTGACTTTTGTGAATTATCCTCAGGATTGATTATATAATATAAATATACTCCACTCGCTACCTTATTACCCTCTTTATTTTTTGTATCCCATAAACAATTACCATTACCATTAGTCTCTTCTAATTCATTTATTAATTCACCAGCAATATTAAATATCTTTATCTTTGCATTTGCAGTAAGTCCTGAAAAAACTATGCCCATTCCAAGCGATGTATCGCCATATCTTGCATCCTCAGGTTTATAAGGATTGGGATAAACAGTTGTATTTTTTAAATCAACAGCCGGAACAAGTTGTATTAATGCAAATTTTGATAAATGTTTTGTTTTTGCAGTAACTTTTTTATAGTCACGGTCTATAGTAGAAGGTAAAGCAACCCATTTGCCTATAGAATCCTCGTATCTACCTATACATAATTTATTTTCATCATACCCCTCTATATCGCCTTGTCTATAACAAATTGTTATTGTTATTTCTTTAGTAGGCTGTTGCCCTTTATCGGTATTTATTTCTATGCAAATATTTGTAACCTTTATTTTTTCAATATTTGAAATAGGAGATGTAAATGTTGAAATGGTTATTAATGTATTATCGGCAAACGTATTCTCTGAAATTTCTACTTTTATTTCTCCTGATACAGGACTTATTGTTATTGTAACTGCATTAGCTGGTGAAACTGAATTTGTAGTAGATATTATAGTTCCAACAAAATCCCAATCAGTTGTATTTTTTGATAATGATGTTGTACTTATATAGGTTGGGCTGAATGAATAATTTGTTTTACCCGGACTTACTCTATATATTCCCGTAGATAAATTTAAAAATTCATAATTACCATTATCTGATGTCACAACCGAATTTACAATATCGCCTGTTAAGTTTACAGTTACTCCATTCATTGCTAAACCTGCAGAATTTTTTATATTTCCTTTAATATAATAATTTGAATATTTATCGCCGCTAAACTTAGACACTCCACCACCAGTACCGAACCATTTATTGTCCTGACCGTCTATTGCTATCGAAAGAACATAATTACTGACAAGACCATGAGTAGAAGTGTACGTCGTCCAATTAGTACCATCGAACTTAGATACTCCGCCACCCCAAGTACCAAACCATTTATTACCGTACCTATCAAATGCTATTGCCCTAATATCATTATTTGCCAAACCATCTATTGTTGTATAAGTTGTCCATGTTATTCCGTCATATTTAAATATACCATTAGAAGTACCAAACCATTTGTTACCCTCATTATCTATTACTATTACATTGATACCAGATGGATAATTGTATAGTGTATAAGTATCATTCTTAAATTTAATTGAAGTTGTAGAATGGACATAATTTATCCATATATTATTGGAACTATCCACTGCCAATGTTTTAATACTATTTATTCCAAAAGATAGTCCTTGAAATGTAGTATAATATGTCCAATTTATATCATCAAATTTAGATACACCACCAAGCGTGCCGAACCATTTATTACCATAACTATCAAATGCTATCGCTTTTACATCGAGTTTCATATTATCAGTAGAAGTATAATTTGTCCATGTTGTACCATCATATTTTGATATTCCATTAGATGTTCCAAACCATTTATTACCATAACTATCAAATGCTATTGATTTAACATTATTATTTACCAAACCATTTTCAATAGTATAATTTGTCCATGTTGTATTATTATATTTATAAACACCTCGATTATAAGTCCCAAACCATTTATTATCTTGAGCATCAATCGCCATCGTATTTTCAAAATATAAATTATAATAATTAGGATATGTATATGTAGTCCAATTTGTATCATCAAATTTAGATATCGCTCCACTTCCGGTTCCGAACCATTTATTGTCTTCATTATCAATAGATATTGATAATACCTGATTTTCTGCAAGACCATCACTTGTAGTATAATTTGTCCAATTTGTGCCATCAAATTTAAAAACACCACTACTATAGGTACATATCCAAATATTATCAGAATTGTCTATTGCT
>DMMW01000074.1 GCA_003452965.1 Elusimicrobiota bacterium | reverse complement strand
GGTATTGCATCTGGTGTATATTTGTATATAATAAAAGCGCACAAAACAGGTGAAGATACAATAAAAGTATTGAAGAAGATGGCGATTGTAAGATAGATAGGCCGCCCACGTCGAAACTTCGGTGAAGCGAGTATAAAGTATGATTAAATTAATGAAATTAAATTTGATATTATTCTATTTTTTAGGTATAACTTGTTTTGTGTTTTCTGCTGCAAAAGAGGAACCTACTACAATAACAGGCGATAGAATGAAAATATTATCAAAAGGTGATGTGATGGAGTTTATAGGTAACGTAAGGTTCACACAGCGGAATATGGAAATTATAGCCGATGAAATGAAGTCAAATGATAAAAACGGGGAAATAACGGGGAAGGGCAATATTAACATTATATATTCCAGTGGCACTATCAGAGCACACGGATGGGCGGATAATGCCGAATACAATAAGAATACTGGTAGCGGAATTTTTTATGGTAATGTTAAAATGAAAAGATTATTGACCGATAATACGACCAATGTAATAAATATGACCTGTGACAAGCTTGAAATGTCCGATTTTGGAGACAAATTTCACGCGGTTAAAAACGTCAGGATTTTCCAGGAAGATGCGGAAATGTTAAGCGATGAAGCATTTTATGATCAAAATAGCGATGAGATAACTTTGTTGGGCGGGCCTCCTAAAATAATTAGAGCTGATGAGAAGAATTATTCGGAATATACCGGAGACAAAATAATTTTGTCATTAAGCAAGGAAATACTAACAATTTTAGGGAATGTAAAATCAAAAATGATAATGAAATAAATACAAGGAGTAGAGGTTAGCGTCCCTAACCTCTATCCGCTGAAGTAAATATGCAATTAAAAATAGAAAATATTATAAAATCATATTCAAAACATCTTGTGGTTAACAACCTTTCAATGTTCGTTAATGATTCTGAGATAGTCGGTTTGCTTGGACCTAATGGTGCCGGAAAGACAACATCGTTTCATATAATAAGCGGATTGATAAAAGCGGATAGCGGACATATTTATTTTGATTCTGAAGATATAATTAATATCCCTGTTTATTCAAGGGCTCAAAAGGGAATAGTGTATTTATCTCAGGAATCCTCAATTTTTAGGGGTTTGACTGTTCAAGAGAACATTTTAGCAATTCTTGAAATACTAGGATATGATAAAGATGAGTGTTACAGGGAAAGTGAAATTCTTTTGCAGAAACTTGGCATATATAATCTAAAGGACAGATATGCGTATAATCTTTCAGGCGGTGAAAGAAGGCGTACAGAAATAGCGAGAGCATTAGCTATAAACCCGCATTTCATACTACTTGACGAACCGTTTGTAGGTATTGATCCAATAACAATAGCCGATATCCAGGGTATCATTAAAGATTTAAAGAAATCTGGTATTGGCATTATATTGACAGACCATAATGTCAGAGAGGCGTTAGAGATAATAGATAGAGCATATATAATTTATGACGGCAAGATTTTAATAGAAGGTTCTGCCCAGCAGTTGTTAGATAGTGAAAAAGCAAGAAAAATATATCTTGGTAATAAGTTTAAGATGTAACAAAGTCAGTTTATGGGGTTATAGAGTTAATAGAATCGTGCGATGGTGCGATAGTGCGATAGTGCGATGGTGCGATAGAATAGGAATGTTTATCGTCCGCCCCGTAGGGGCGAGACCTCGCCCAAAGGGCGGGCACAATCCCGCAATCTCACTATTTTTACAAACTCAGATTTATAGTTGACTTTATTTGTATTTTTTGTATTATATTAAGCTGTGGGAGGAGCAATGGTAATTAACATCAGAAGTATTAAAGTAAAGGTTCCAGAAACATTGCTGGATTATATTAATGAAAAGTTGTCAAAAAGCCAAAAGTTTTTCGCCGGAATTAGTAAGATTGAAGTTTTTTTAAGTCGTGAAAAATATCTTTATTGCGCTGAAATTGTTATTAACTTATTGGGTCAGACATTGAAAGTTAAGAAAAAATCATCTGATTTCCGTTCTGCAGTAGATATGGCGGTTAATAAGGTTGAACAGCAATTGGTAAAGGAAAAAGAGAAAGTAAAGGAACATAGAAAAACGGGAAAATACTTGTTACAGGAAGAATCTTTTCAGATTCCGCTTGATTCGTTGAATTTAGATAAGAAAAAATTTACTCCCGAGGTTTTAACCGTTAATGAAGCGATGGACAAAATGGCTGATAACGACTATGTTTTTTGGATATTCATAAACAGTGAAAATAACAAGTTATCGGTTGTTCATAAAAAATATGATTCCAGTTATGGTTTAATTGAGATTGAGAAAAGGAGGAATGTGTAGTATGAAAATTTTGGATTTTTTGTCTGAAAATTTGGTAATTACCGATTTAAAAGGTAGAACTAAAAAAGAGGTTATTAACGAACTAATTGATGTTCTTGCAAAAAGGAAGTTAGTGAAAAATATTGATAAAACGGCAGAATCAATCATGAGAAGGGAAAGTACTGGTTCTACAGGTATCGGGCAAGGTGTTGCCATACCTCATGCAAAAAGCGAGGAAGTTTCAAAGATTGTTGCATCACTTGGTATTTCCAAAACCGGTATTGATTTTGATTCGTTGGATGGAGAACCTGTTTATATTGTTTTTTTAATGATTGCACCGCCAGAATCTATAAGCGAGCATTTGCAGGCAATAGCAAAAATTTCCCGCCTTCTGAAGGATAAGTTTTTTAGACAGTCTTTGCGAGATGCACAATCGACAAATGAAGTTATTAAAATAATTAAGGAAGAGGACGAGCTGTAAATACATGGAAAATAGTGGGATAGTGGGATGGTGCGATAGAATTATGATATTATTTATTCAATAACACCATGCACAATCGGACAATCCCGCAATCTCGCTATCGCACAATGTTAGATAATGGATAAAAGTATTACTATCAAGGATTTTTTTGAAAAAAATGAAACAGAATTTTCATTGGAAATTGCCTCAGGTGAGGAAGGTTTAAATAGAAAAATAGGTGTTGCTGAAATAAACAGGCTGGGACTCGTTTTAACTGGATTTTTTGATTATTTTCCTTACCAGCGTGTCCAAATCATCGGTTTGGGAGAAATAACGTACCTTAAATCCCATAAGGTGCACGAAGAAGTTTTTGAAAAAATATTTTCATACGAAATACCTACAATTATTGTTACAAGAAGTCTTGAAATACCCTTAGAATTTTTAAAATTATCCAAAGAAAAAAAAATACCAATCATTAAAACCGCTCTTGAAACAGGTAAATTTTCCACAGGCATAACTTTGTTTTTAGAGGATGTATTAGCTCCCTCAATAGTTAAACATGGGGTATTAGTCAATGTTTCCGGTATGGGTGTTTTGATATTTGGTAACGCATCGATAGGTAAATCTGAAACGGCCCTGGAACTTATTAAAAGGGGGCATGTTCTTGTTGCGGATGATGTTGTTGAAATTAAAAGACAATTCGGTGATGTTTTAGTAGGTTCTGGTGAAGAATTAATCAGACATCATATGGAAATAAGAGGCATCGGAATAATAGATATCAGAAATCTTTTTGGAATTTTTTCGGTAATGGATTCTACTAAAGTAGAATTACTTGTTCAGTTGGAAAACTGGGCGGGTGAGAAAGAATATGAACGGCTTGGACTTGACGATAAATACAGCGAAATATTAGGTGTTCGTATTCCCGAGGTAACAATTCCTGTTAAGCCGGGCAGAAACATCGCAGGTATTATTGAAATAGCAGCGATGAATCAGCGTCTTAAATTGCGTGGCTACCATGCAGCACAGGATCTGAATAAACGGCTTATAGAAATGATGCGTGAAGAAGACAGAAAGAAAAACCTTGAAAAACAATAAAGCAAAAACAGAATTTTTTATTATCACTGGAATATCAGGTGCCGGCAAAAGTCAGGCAATAAACTGTTTTGAGGACCTGGGTTTTTTTTGCGTTGATAATTTACCCCTTTTTTTGGTTGATAAATTTGTTTCACTCAGTTTAAGTTCCAGCGACAAGAGATTCAAGAAAATAGCGCTTGGCATAGATATCCGGGAAGGGCAGGACCTATCGGGTTTTCCTAAAATAATTTCCGGTTTAGTTATACATCCGAGAGTAATTTTCATGGACGCGTCCGATTCGGTATTACTGAGGAGATTTAGCGAAACAAGAAGAAAGCATCCGATAGGCAAGTCGGTAGCAGAATCAATCAGAACAGAACGGAAAATTTTATCAAATATTAAGGCACAAGCGGCAAAAGTTATAGACACCTCGGATAAGAATCTTCAGGAACTCAAGGAAAATATCGCCGATCTTTTGAAAATATCACAGAAAGAGGAGATGAAAATTACGATAATTTCTTTTGGTTATAAATATGGTATTCCTGCAGATACCGATATAATTATGGATGTAAGATTTTTACCAAACCCTTATTATATTAAGGAATTAAAACAACATACAGGTAATGAAAAGAAAGTGAAAGAATATGTTATGGGTTTTGAAGATGCAAAAAGATTTGTAAAATTATTTTTTACAATGTTGTCAAATATTATCCCAAAATATGTGAAAGAAGGCAAATCGTATTTATCAATAGCTTTTGGCTGTACCGGTGGTAAGCATCGTTCAGTTGTTTTAGCCAATATATTAAAAGAGTATCTTGTAAAAAAGAAATTTTCAGTAATATTGAAACATCGTGACATTGATAAATAGTAATCCCGTTGTAATGAAGTATATACTTGTTGACGAAAAACGAAGTTTAAAATTGATTTTAATAACATTACTATCTGGATTAAAACATAGAGACATAATAGATTCTTTTATACTTCATTATAAATGAATCTGAATATATTTTGTTGAATCATAATAAATAACCAAGATATTATAATATGTGGTAATGTCAGTAATATTTCAGTTTTGACAGAACGAATTATGCTATCAGGAGGTAGTTATGACGCAGAATCCATCTTCTCCGGCAGGAAAAAAAGTAAAGCAAGCGGAAGGGTTTGTTGATGTCGGTTTTTCTATACCCGAAACATATGGTGATGATCGTATAATAATATTACCGAGAGATCCATATTGGTTGTTTGCATACTGGGAACTAACAGAAGGCAAGAAACAAGAGATTAGAAAATCGTACGGCGACGACATATTTGATAAGGCACAGATTGTATTACGTATTCATGATGTAACGGGAGTAAAAGATTTTAACGGAAGTAATTCCATAGGATTTAAGGATAATCCCACATCACTTAATGCTCAGAACTGGTATATAAGGGTAGATTTTCCGGGTAGGGCTTGGTGCGTAGAACTTGGACTTAAAACGAAAGACGGAAAGTTTATATTACTATTGAGGTCAAATATAATATCACTACCTATGGACAGAGTATCCGACATAACTGACGAGCAATGGATGTTGCTTACTGGCGATTATGACCAGCTATTGAAGATGTCAGGATTAGATAAGATAGGTGTGGGTTCATTGGAGATGGCTAAGTTTTTAGCAAAGCGTTGGGAGATGCTTAGCGTGATATCATCCGGAGCGTTTTCAGGAGTAAGCTCGTTTAGAAAACCGATAGGCAAGGAAAGGAAATTTTGGCTTATAGCGGATGCCGAATTGATTATATATGGTGCTACGGAACCGACTGCGACATTGACAGTAAGCGGAAAACCAATAAAGTTAAATCCGGACGGTACATTTTCATTGAGGTTTGCATTCCCTGATGGTTTTCAGGAACATGCGATTAAAGCAGTATCCGAAGACGGTGTTGACGAACGCCGGATAACGATAACAGCGGAAAGAAAAACAAAGTAAACATCTATTGAATAGATGTTTGATTACACAGATAAGGAGAGGCGATTACACAGATTATCTAAAGGTTTTTATTCTAATCGATGTAATCGATGTTAAAAATCAGTGTAATCGTTTAAAAAAAATTTATGGAACAAGGGTATTTATGTCTGGTTTTACATGCACATCTTCCTTTCATTCGACATCCTGAATACGATGATTTTTTGGAAGAAGACTGGTTTTTTGAAGCAGCTACTGAAACATACATTCCGTTTTTAGATATGTTTGAACGGCTTATCTCTGAAGGCATCGATTTCCGTATTACTATGTCTTTGACACCTACCCTTTGTGCAATGTTTTCTGATGAGCTTCTTATGAGTAGATACAATAGACATCTTAATAAACTCATAGAACTTTCCGAAAAAGAAGTTTTTAGGACACAACATCAGCATCAATTCCATAAAACGGCTCTGATGTATGAAAGGAAATTAAAAAGGTGCAAATATATAATTGAAAAGCACGGTGGAAATTTAATAAATGGATTCAGAAAAGTGCAGGATGAAGGAAAGCTTGAAATTATCACCTGTTGTGCAACCCATGGGTTCTTACCTCTAAAAATTCATAGGAATGCTGTACGTGCTCAGATAAAGACCGCAGTTGACGATTACAAAGATAAATTTAATAGAAAACCCAAAGGTATCTGGCTTGCCGAATGCGCCTATAATCCCGGTGATGACTATGTATTAAAAGAACAAAAAATAAGATACTTTTTTTTAGATACTCATGGAATATTATATGGTTCACCCAGACCGCGATATGGCGTTTTTGCGCCGATATATTGCCCTTCTGGTGTTGCTGCGTTTGCAAGAGATATGGAGTCGGCACACCAGGTTTGGTCTGCTGAGATCGGATATCCGGGCGACAATAAATATCGCGAGTTTTATAGAGATCTCGGATATGATTTAGATTATAATTACGTAAGACCGTATTTGCATTCGGATGGTATAAGAAGAAATATAGGATTAAAATATTTTAAGATTACCGGAAAAGTTTCGCTTGCAGATAAGCAGCCGTATGATCCGGACGAAGCAAGAGACGTTGCAGCTAGTCATGCGGGTAATTTTATGTTCAATCGGGAAAAACAGGTTGAATTTCTATATCCTTTCCTTAAAAGAAAACCTATAATTGTGTCTATGTATGATGCCGAGCTATTCGGACATTGGTGGTATGAGGGACCTGATTTTATAGAATTTTTATTCAGAAAAATACATTATGATCAGAAAACAATAAAAACCATAACACCAAGCGAATATTTACAAATGTACCCGGAAAATCAGGTAATTCAACCTTCAATGTCTTCCTGGGGTGATAAGGGTTATAATGAGGTATGGCTGAATGGTGCTAATGATTGGATTTACAGACATCTTCATAAAGCCGTGGAAAGAATGGTTGAACTTGCTATAGATAATCCTAATGCGCATCATTTGAAGAAACGGGCATTAAATCAAGCTGCACGTGAATTACTGCTTGCCCAAGCATCCGACTGGGCGTTTATTATGACAACTGGGACAATGGTGTCTTATGCCTGCAAAAGGACCAAGAATCACATATATCAATTCACAAAATTGTATGAACAAATAAAAAGAAATGAAATTGACAGGGATTTTTTATCTGATTTGGAGAGAAGAAACAATATTTTCCCTAATATAGACTATAAGGTATATATATAAAGGCAGGGAATAGTGTATAAGTAATAGTTCATAGTAATCCGCCAGCTGGCGGAGTTCATGGTTCATAGTTGTTATTATTTTCTATGATAAATATTTTAATTATTACACATGAAGATTTTGGAGCAACCTTATTAAAGACTGCTCAAAATATAATGGGAGAACAAGAATTTTCTGTTGCGATATCCGTAGCTAATAACGAAGATCCCGGGACAGTGGAGATTCGGCTTGAAAAAATAATACAATCGTTAAAAATCAAAAACGGTTTATTAATACTACTTGATTTGGTTGGCGGTACTCCTTCAATAATTTGTACATCTTTATTAAAAAGGTTCAATGAAAAAGTTGAGATATTAAGTGGTGTAAATTTATATATGGTTTTGTCTGCATTTACTCACCGACAAAAATTGACGTTATTAGAATTGAAAGAGAAGGTTTTAAGCGATGCCAAAGCGTCAATAATGGATTTAAAAGGAAATTTCTTTAGAGTTTAAGTGGATTACGAGGATTATAAAAGCGATTGCGCAGATAGAAATGTGTGCAATCATTTTCTATGAAAAAGATAAATTTTATTTTTGGTGTTCATAATCATCAACCAGTAGGTAATTATGATGATATTTTTGAAATGGCTATAAAAATGGCATATCAGCCTTTTTTGGATACATTTAAAAAGTACCCGGAAATAAAAATAGTACTACACTATACCGGACCTTTAATTGATTATTTTGAGAAAAAAGATTCAAAAATACTTAATGATTTGAAATCATTTGTAAAAAAAGGACAAGCTGAAATTTTAACTGGCGGATATTATGAGCCCATAATGTCTATAATTTCAGACAAGGATAAAATCGGTCAGATTAAAAAATTGAGCGATTATATTTATAAAAAATTTTCTTATAAATCAAAAGGTATGTGGCTGGCTGAAAGGGTATGGGAGCCATCGCTTGCAAAGGCATTGAATGAGGCAGGTGTTGAATATGTTGTTTTAGATGATGCACCTTTTCTGTCGTTGGGAATTGAAGAAAAAAAATTGAAAGGATATTATATAACCGAAGAGCAGGGTTTTAAGCTGAATATATTTCCGATAAATCAAAAATTAAGATATCTGACTCCTTTTGCTGAGCCGGAAGAAACAATAAAATATTTGAAAAACCAAGTATCAGAAGACCCAGCCGATTTAATTATCATGGTTGATGATGGTGAAAAGTTCGGTTTATGGCCTGAAACCAATAAGACTTGTTATGAAAAAAAATGGCTTGAAAGATTTTTGATTTTATTAAAGGAAAATGCCGATTGGATTAATACGACAACATTTTCAGAATATATACGAAATTATCCTGCCAGAGACCGAATTTACCTTCCGGCTGTTTCTTATTTTGAAATGAGCGAATGGGCACTACCCTCAAAAGCACAGTTAGCTTTTGAAGAGGTTCTGTCGCATGCCGACACCAGTACAAAAAGATTTTTAAAAGGCGGATTCTGGAGAAATTTTTTAACAAAGTATAGTGAATCAAATAATATGCATAAAAAAATGCTTTATGTGAGTGATAAAATACAATCCGCGTCAATTGCTAAGACGGTAAAGCCCGAAGTAATAGAACAGGCAACAAATGCCATTTATAGAAGTCAGTGTAATTGTGCCTACTGGCACGGAGTATTCGGCGGGCTATATCTTCCTCATTTGCGAAGTGCAATTTATAAAAATATAATAGATGCAGAAAATCTATTAAATTTGAATTCAAATAATTCTTTTGAGGTTATAGATTATGATAAAGACGGACAGGATGAGGTGATACTTTCAGGCAAAAATATAAATATATATGCAAAACCGTTTTACGGCGGTACAATTACCGAGATGGACTTTAAACCGCTGAGTTTAAATTTAACTAATATACTAACCAGAAGATTTGAAGCATACCATAAAAAAGTTGATGTTTCAATAATAAAAAAAGAAAACGAAAAGGCTGAACCTATAAAAGGGGCATATTATACAAAAGAATTAGGTTTACAAAAATATCTAAGATATGATTGGTATAACAGATATTCTTTGATTGATCACTTTTTTCATGGTGATACCAATCTTGAAAAATACTCTTGTGGTGAATATGGTGAAGTCGGCGATTTTGTGAATCAACCATACGATTTAGAAATATCAAACGGTAAAAAAGAAAAAAGTATTATATTAAAACGAAACGGATATCTCTGGTTATCTTCGGGACTTATTCCTGTTGAAACTAAGAAGATAATATCAATAAACGAATCAACAACAAATATTCAATATCAAATTACGAATAACTCTGAAAAAGACTGGGAATTTTGGTATGGTTGTGAATTTAATTTTGGATTCTCTAATCCGTTTGATGATAACTGTATTTATTCATCCAGGGAAAAGAAAGAGAATTTTTCAACCGTAACCTCATTTAATAGAATAGATTCCTTTATGATAAACGATATTTATAATAATCTGAAATTAAAAATGGATTTATCCGATAGTTTTGATTTTTGGGTATTTCCTATCTGGACAATTTCTTTATCTGAAGGCGGTTTTGAAAAAACTTATCAGGGCTCATCAATTACATTGAACAAAAAAATTTATCTGAAATCCAAAGAAAAATATAATTTTACACTAAAAATAGAACCGAAGAAAATCAGATAATTGTGCTATCCGTAATAGGGTATATTGGGTTATAGGAATTTTAATTATGATAGATAAAGTAATTGTAATAAAGAATAAATTAGGTTTACATGCGCGTCCCTCCGCACTTTTTGTGCAAGCGACGGGTAGATTTAAGTCATCAATAAAAGTTATAAGGGATAATCAGGAAGTTGACGGCAAATCAATAATGGGTCTTATGATGCTTGCTGCCGGGCAAGGCACCGAATTGCGGTTTTTAATTAACGGTCCTGACGAAACAGAATTGTTAACTGTTGTAGAAGATTTGATAAACAGAAAATTTGAAGAAGAATAAATAAATAAAAAACGATTACACAGATTAAGAGAACCGAGTAATCATATCAAGGATGAGATATGTTATATAAAGGAATAGCGGCTTCGGAAGGTATAGCAATCGGAAAAGCTTTTGTAATAGAAGATGAAGATTTTTCTGCGATTAAAAAATCGATAGTAAAAGAAGATATCCATAAAGAAGTTGAGAAATTCAGGAAAGCCGTTTCCGATACGAAGATTGAATTAGAAAAAGCAAAAGGAAAGGTGGCAAAACATTTCGGAAGAAAACATGTCAAACTTTTTGACGCGTATATTTTTATTGCCGAAGACCCTACTTTTGAAAAAGATGTTTCCACAAAAATATCCAAAGAATTAGTTACTGCCGATTATGCATTGTTTAATATTATTGAAACATATTCAAAGGTATTTGAAAAAATAGAGGATGAATATTTTAGGGAACGCGGCAAAGATATTCTTGATGTCGGTAAGAAGATTATGAAACATATAACCGGCGCTCATAAGAAAATGCTTTCAGAAGTAATTCCAAACTCTATTGTTTTTGCAAATAATCTTACGCCCACAGATACAATTGTTATGAAAGAAGAGAATGTTCTTGGTTTCGCGACAAATATCGGTGGAGTTACGTCACATACTGCGATAATGGCGCGTGCAATGGAAATTCCTGCTATTGTAGGTATGAAAGACATAACTTCGCATGTTATCCACGGCTCCACAGTTATTATTGACGGTAATGAGGGTGTAGTAATTATTGAACCTGATGAAGATACAATTACCAATTATAAAAGAAGACGACAGTCATATATTGCTGAAATAAAAGAACTTTCCAAATATATTGATCTGCCGGCAGTTACCACTGACGGTAAAAAAATTGGTGTTGTTTCAAATATTGAAATTCCTGAAGAAACAAAATCAGTGATATCTCATGGTGCAGAGGGTATAGGACTCTTCAGGACTGAGTATCTTTTCTTAAATAGAAGAGAGTTTCCTAACGAAGAAGAGCAATTTGAATCATACAGAACCGTTGTTGAAAAGATTTTTCCTAATCCTGTAATAATCAGAACTATTGACTTAGGTGGTGATAAGCTTTTACCTTATTTCAATTTAAAAGAAGAAAGAAATCCGTTTATGGGTTTGCGTGCGATAAGATTTTGTCTCAGGCATCCGGAAATTTTTAAAATTCAGTTAAGGGCTATATTAAGGGCATCAATATTCGGAAACATTAAAATAATGTATCCAATGATATCAGGAATTGACGAATTAAGAGCGGCAAATTATTTCTTAAATGAAGTAAAAAAAGAATTAAGCGGTAAAGCAATTCAATTTGATGAAAATATAGAAGTAGGAGCTATGATAGAAATACCGTCAGCGGCTTTAACGGTTGATACACTTGTAAAAGAAATAGATTTTATGTCTATCGGAACGAACGATTTAATTCAATATACTGTTGCAGTCGATAGAATTAACGAATATGTTGCAAACCTTTATGACCCGCTGCATCTTTCTATTTTGAGATTATTAAAAAATATAATTGATGCCGGGAAAAAAGCAGGCAAATGGGTTTCAATGTGCGGTGAGATGGCAGGTGATCCGCTATATACAGAGATATTATTAGGCTTGGGTCTTGAACATTTTAGTGTGGTTTCCACTTCTGTTTTAAGGACAAAAAAAGAGATTAGAAGAATAAATCTTGCGGCTGCAAAAAAAATGGTGGATGATATATTAAACGATTCTAGCATAAGAGATATTATATTAAGAAAAATTAAGCAAAGAAGAAAGCATTAAATATTAACGCAAAATTGTGAGTTAGTGCGATAGCACGATTGTGCGATTGAGCATTGTATAATTGATGAAACTATGTAGAAATATAGATAGGTAATAAGGTAGAGGGTAGAAGGGTAGGTTTTGGTTTTTTCTTTTCCTTTCTCCCTTTTTCACTTTTTATCTTGTTTTTCTATCTCGATATCTCGCTATCCAACAATCACGCAGTACCTTTATTTATGGAAATACGAAATTTTTCAATTATTGCTCATATCGATCATGGTAAATCCACGCTTGCCGACCGTCTTTTAGAGTTTACATCTGCGATTACAACTACACATCACGAACAGGTGCTGGATGCAATGGATTTGGAAAGGGAGCGCGGAATAACAATAAAAGCAAAAACGGTACGGCTGGGTTATAATAAGATTAATGAAGGGAAATATCAGCTGAATCTTATAGATACTCCGGGACACGTTGACTTTACGTACGAAGTATCCCGCGCACTTGCCGCTTGTGAAGGTTGTCTTTTACTTGTAGATGCTTCACAGGGTGTCGAAGCACAAACGCTTTCTAATTTTGAGCTGGCAAAACAGCACAACCTAAAAATAATTCCTGTAATAAACAAGATAGATTTAAAACAAGCGGATGTAATAAAAACACGACAACAGATAGAAAAAATTCTTAAAATATCCGATGAACCCATTCTCGTATCTGCGAAACAGAATATAGGTACAAAAGAAATTATTGATGCGATAATAAATAAAATTCCTGCTCCGGTTGGAGATATAAAAAAACCGCTAAAAGCCTTGGTATTTGATTCTCTTTACGATTCATTCAGAGGAGTGATAATTTACATAAGAATATTCGACGGTGAAATGTATTCCGGTAAGAAAGTATTTTTCTTTTCATCAGGTGAAAAATTTGATGTTGAAGAAGTCGGCTTTTTTGAAATAAAAAATCCATCTGCACCCGCAGGCAGGCATAAAACCGAAAAACTATCAGCCGGTGAAGTCGGCTATGTAATTTTAGGAATTAAAGACATACATAAAATAAAAATCGGGGACACTATCACTGATGCAGAAAATCCCACTGCGAAAGCTCATCCGGGATATAAAGAGTTGAAACCATTTGTTTTCTGTGGTTTATATCCTGTTCAGCCCGGTGATTACGATGCTCTCACAAAAGCAATGGGTAAACTGCATCTTGAGGACTCGGCATTTTTTTATCAACCGGAGACATCGGTAGCGCTCGGTTTTGGTTATAGATGCGGTTTTTTAGGGCTTTTACATATGGATATTATAAAGGAACGGTTGCAGCGGGAATTCGGTCTGAATCTTATCATAACTGCCCCGAATGTAAGATATAGAATAAAGTGTATTGATGGCAGTAAACCTGTTGCAGGTGCCAAAGGGGACGATGCTATTATGGATATTGAAAATCCGTCAAAATTTCCCGAAAAACAATACATAGAAAAAATTTATGAGCCATATATATTATCTACCTTAGTTCTTCCTGCCCAATATGTAGGAAATGTTATGGCGCTTTGTGAAAATAAACGCGGTGATTTTTTAGATATGACATACATTACTGAAGACAAAGTCAAACTTACATATGAAATGCCTTTAGCGGATTCAATCGTGGATTTTTATGACAATTTGAAATCGGTGTCTTCAGGTTATGCTTCGTTTGATTATGAACTTTCTGATTATAAAGAATCCGACTTAGTTAAATTGGATATTCTTGTCAACAATGAGTCTGTCGATGCCCTATCATTTGTTGTTTTTAGGAATAATGCAGAATATTACGGTAGAAAAATAGTGGAAAAATTAAGAGGATTAATTCCTCGGCAGATGTTTGAAGTGCCTATACAAGCGTCAATAGGCGGTAGGATAATCGCCCGCGAAAATGTCCGCGCATTAAGAAAAGATGTTATTGCTAAATGTTACGGCGGCGATATTTCGCGGAAACGCAAGCTTCTTGAAAAGCAAAAAGAGGGTAAAAAGAAAATGAAACAATTCGGTAACGTTTCAATTCCACAAGAAGCATTCCTTGCAGTATTGAAATTGGAAGAATGAGTTTATATAATCAAAAGCAGAGGGATAGATATGAAAAAAGAAAAACATAATATTAAGAAAAAAGACATCTCAAAAAGCGATAAAAAGCATAAGGTTTTAGTTATTGCAAGTGAAATTAAGAATGCAAAATCAATCGGCAAAATTCTTTCGGAAGGCGGCTATATTGTGGAAACAACGAGCAAGCCTATGGAAGTGGTAAATATTTTAAAATCGGCAGATTTTGAGGTTGCCTTGCTTGATGTAGAATTTCTGAATTCAAAAGATTTTTTATTGATTGAAGTCGTCAAGAAAATTCAACCAAAATTAGAAGTAATTATTATGACTCCACAGTCTGTTGTTAATACGGCGATAGAATTTCTTAAGAAAGGTGCAATTGAATATGTTGTAAAGCCTTTTGGGGCGAACGAACTTCTGGCAAGCGTGGAAAAAGTATTACAGATAATAGAACTTAAAGTGCAACTTATAAGTCTGAAGGACCTGGATAAGTCAAAAGACGAGTTCATATCCACTGTTTCGCACGAACTTAAGACACCTCTTACCGCTATTTCCGGTTCTATAGAAGTTATTTTTGAAAGAGAAAGAGCAGAAAATGAAAAAAGAAATGAACAAAGACGGCAAATTGATAAAGATATGCATAAGCTTTTTGCAATAATCGGACGACAAACTAAAAAAATGAAAGAACTTGTCGCCAATCTGCTTGATTTTGTAAAAATAGAAGCAGGATTCATGCAATTGAAAAAAACTAAGTTGCAAATGATTAACATTGTAAAAGAAGTTATCCAAGAAATTAAACCGTTGATTGATGCAAAAAAAATAGAAATCACATCAAATATTGATTCCGATTATGTCAATTGTAACGGTGAAAGCATAAAGATAGTTATTTTAAATTTAATTACAAATTCTATAAAATATACCAAAGAAAACGGGAAAATAAATGTTTCATTCACCAAACAATGTAACAGATTTAAATTTGTTGTTGAAGACAACGGAATAGGAATTGAAAAACAAAATTTGGATAGGATATTTGATAAATTTTACAGGATAGATCGATCGCTTGTAAGGGAAGCAGGCGGTTTTGGTATAGGACTCGCAATATGTAAAAAAATTATAGAGCTTCATAATGGTAAAATTTGGGCAAAATCAAGCGGCTTAGGAAAAGGATCAAAATTCATTTTTACTCTACAATTATAATTAATCTGTTTCATAATACTGCCCAAGGTTGATTTTTGATATTTTTTATATATAATGTAATATATGAATTTAATATTATTTTTGATTTTTTGTGTTATAGAAGTTGGAACCATAGGTTATGTATTTTTAAAAATGCAAGAATATCCTATGGAGTTAAAACTTGGGATTATTGTGGCGGTATCAATCGTTGTGGCAATTGCATTAAGAAAAATAGGAAAAAAATCCAAAGGTTTTATAAAAAAAGCGGTTATAGAAGCAATAGAATGGACGGATACGCTTGTATGGTCGGGAGTTTTTGCATTTTTAATAATGTATTTTTTCCTGCAGGCATTTAAAATACCTTCAGGTTCAATGCGCAATACGCTTTTAGAAGGCGATCATCTATTTGTTAATAAATTTATATATGGTACCCGTATTTTTTATCCGACTATTTCCGATTCAAATTTAAAAATCAAGATGAAAAGAACCTTGGTATTTAAAAAACCCAAAAGAGGAGATATTGTTGTTTTCGCGGCGCCGCCACAAGCGTTAGAACCAATGGAAAGAGAAGCAGGAATTAAAAAGGATTTCGTTAAAAGATGTATCGGAATTTCCGGCGACACAATTGAGATTAAAAAGAAAAAGTTATATTTGAACGGTGTTTTACAAAAAGAACCATATGTTATAATATCCGATATTTATTATGACAATATAATGACACGTGATAAATTCGGACCATTTACCGTGCCTGAAGGCAGTTATTTTATGTTGGGTGATAATAGGGATAATAGTAAGGATTCCAGATATTGGGGTTCATTGGACGAAAAATATATAAAGGGGAAACCGCTTCTAATTTACTGGCCGCCAAAAAGAGTTAGATTGATAAAATGAGATTGTAAAAAACCGACAATCTCCGATTACACCGATTAAAAACAAGGGTAAAGTGTCTATATTAGGGTCTGCTGAAAAACTCCATGCCTACGTTCCCAAGGAACTTCGGCAGGCAGGCAGCATCCCCTGATTTCACAGATTGAAAAGTGGATTACACAGATTAAGTCCCGACGGTAATATCAGTGTAATCTTTCAAAAATCTGTGTAATCGTTTAAAAAAAATTTTATGTTTAATAATTGGCTTACCTGGGCAGTAATGTCCGTAATATTTTTTATAATAGAAATAATTTCACCGACTGCTTTCTTTTTTGCATGTTTTGGTTTAGGTGCTGTTCTTGCATCTGTTGCAACCATATTTCATATAACATGGCTTCCATGGATTGTATTTATTATAGTATCTTTGCTATTAGTGATATTTTCAAGGCCATTGTCGAATAAAATGGTTAAGTTTCCGTCACGTCCTGCGAATATAGATGCTCTAATTAATCAAAAAGGATATGTTTTGGAAGAGATAAAACCAAATAAATATGGCAGAGTTAAAATTGAGGGTGAAGAGTGGCTTGCCGAATCATCAGAAGAAATTCCCAAAAATGTTTGGGTAAAAATAAAAGAAATTAAGGGTGTTCGTTTAATTGTGACAAAAGAAGAATGAAAAAGAATAGTTATAGGGTTCATAGAGTTTATTGAGTTTGTAGGGTTAAAAACCCTATAACGCTAAAACCCTAAAACTCTATAACCAGATTCTGGAGGTTTGATATGCAGCAGATTCCTGTACCATTGATAATTGTAATAGTAGTTTTATTATTCATTTTTGCAAAGACGGCTCTTCGCATAATAAGGCCGTTTGAGAAAGGACTTGTTGAATTTTTAGGTAAATTTAACAGGACGGTTGATTCCGGTTTAGCATTTATTATTCCATTTTTTGAAACGATTAGAAAAGTGGATATGCGTGAACAGGTTTTAGATGTCCCGCCGCAAGATGTCATAACAAAAGATAACGTGTCAGTTACAGTTGATGCTGTTATATATTTTAAGGTTACGGATCCTTTTAAAGTTGTTTATAATGTTGCAAATTTCATAATCGCTGCGACAAAGCTTGCCCAAACTAATTTAAGAAATGTTGTAGGCGATATGCTTTTGGACGAAACATTAACTTCCCGTGAAAAAATCAATATGACACTGAGACAAGTTCTTGATGAAGCAACGGATACATGGGGTGTCAAAGTTACTCGCGTAGAATTACAGAAAATAGATCCTCCAGCGGATATTACTACTGCTATGAGTAAACAGATGAAAGCGGAACGTGAAAAAAGAGCAGTTATACTTGAGGCTGAAGGTGTCAGACAAGCAGCAATTAATCGTGCAGAAGGTGAAAAACAATCCGCGATATTAACAGCCGAAGGAAAAGCGGAAGCTATTAAAAGAGTTGCTGATGCCGAAAAATATCAAATTGAGATTGTTTACAATGCGATTCATTCCGGCAGGCCTACAAATGATTTAATTGCTATAAAATATCTCGAAACTCTTGAAAAAGTTGCCGATGGTCAGGCGACCAAGATATTCTTACCCATGGAAACTTCAGGGGTATTAGGTTCAATCGCCGGGATGGCCGAATTATTTAAAGAAAAGAAAGAAGAAAAAAAATAATAAAATTATTGGTTTCTCCAATAATTTTTGATTACACAGATTATAACGGAGATTACACAGATGACACAAGATGTAATCCTGCCTGCCCGCTAACGGTTCACTTGTCCGCCAATAGTACAGTGGAGGAGTGTGGCGGGAACGGAGTGAAGGATCTCGTTAATGACGGATAAAATAACAAATATTGAAAATACAAGGGGAGATATTAATCTCCCCTTTGGAATTTATATCCATATACCTTTTTGTAAAAAAAAATGCAATTATTGTGATTTTGTAAGCATCGCTAATGATAATCTCATGTGCGAAGATTCAAAATTTATAGATAAATATCTGCAGGCATTATCTAATGAGATTACTTCCAAGATAGCGACATTAAATAATTATTTGCCGAAAACTATTTATATCGGAGGCGGTACACCTTCAATATTGTCAGAAAAGCAAATTATATTTTTATTTGAAAATCTGTATAAAAATTTAAAAAAACAATTCAGCAATGAAGAAATTGAAACTATATTTGAAGTAAACCCTGAATCTATAACATCACACAAATTAGAAACATTAAAAATATACGGTGTGAATCGCTTGAGTTTCGGTTTGCAGTCATATAATGACAGAATTTTAAAATTTCTTGGTAGAATACATACAGTAAAAGACTTTTGCAGTGCGTATGATTTAGCAAAAAGAATCGGATACAAAAATATAAACGTTGATTTAATGTTCGGCATTCCTGAACAATCATTAGATGATTGGAAAGAA
Source organism: Elusimicrobiota bacterium (assembly GCA_003452965.1). Classification (GTDB taxonomy): domain Bacteria; phylum Elusimicrobiota; class UBA8919; order UBA8919; family UBA8919; genus UBA9627. Next base: position 5,795 of record DMMW01000074.1, on the reverse strand, counting down.
ACATTAAACAAAACGATAGATTTAAATCCCGAGCATATTTCTATCTATGGATTAACCATTGAAGCAGGAACAAAATTTTTTAGTAGCGGAATAACCGTAAATGATGACTTATCTGCAGATATGTATAAATTTGCAATTGAATTTTTAAAAGAAAAAGGATATCATCATTACGAAATATCTAATTTTTCAAAAAAAGGTTATGAATGCCTGCACAATATAAATTATTGGCAAAATAATCAATATTACGGTTTTGGTTTAGGTGCAACATCATATATTAATAAAAAAAGAATAAAAAATACCGAGGATATAAAAGAATATATTAATGGAAAATATGACTTGGAATTTGAGGAGCTTGGCGAAGAAAAAAAAATGTCTGAGAGTTTGATGTTAGGTTTGCGTTTAATTGACGGTGTTATAATATCGGATAGTATTAAGATTAAATATAATAAGCAGATTAACAATTTAAAAAACTTGGATTTATTAATAGAACATAATAACTTAATAAGATTAAGCGATAAAGGTATTATGTATGCAAATTGCGTTTTCAGAGAATTCCTTTAAGTTCATTTATGGGATTAATAGGTGATGTGTGCGCACAATCGCACCACCCCACTATCGGACTATCGCACATAGCCGAGTGAGCTTTGTACTATTACGGGGTTTATTAAAATGTCTAAACTAAATAACGTTTCTATAATCATGCCGGTGTTTAACGAAAAAGATACAATAATAAAAATTATTGAAAAAATAGCTTCGCTTTCACCTAAAGAAATAGTTGTTGTTGATGACGGCTCAAATGACGGTACCAGAGAATTGCTTGAAAGTATCGTGAATAAGGATCATAAAATAAAGATTATTTTTCATAATAAAAATAAAGGTAAAGGCTCAGCGATAAGAACAGGTTTACAATATATAACGGGCGAAATAGTAACTATTCAAGATGCTGATTTGGAGTATAATCCGGAAGAAATATCCAGTCTTGTTGAACCTATCAATAAAAACATCGCATCAGTGGTTTACGGTTCAAGATTTTTAGAACTAAAAGAAAGAAAATATATGTTGCATTATATGGGTAATAAATTGCTTAATTTCTTAACTAATATTATATATAACTCAAAAATTACAGATATGGAGACATGTTATAAGGTTTTTAAAAAGGATATTATATTATCATTAGATTTAGAGGCAAAAAGATTTGAATTTGAACCCGAAGTCACCGCAAAAATTCTTAAGAAAAAAATTCAAATATATGAATTACCGATTTCATATAAAAGTAGAAGTTACAGTCAGGGAAAAAAGATTGGCTGGAAAGACGGCATAACGGCGTTGTGGACACTGATTAAGTGCAGATTCTAATAAAGGCAGTAAACAGGATACAGTACACAGAATACAGTTTTAAGTCATTTTTTATTTTCTGTATCCTGTATTCTGACTGTCCGCCGAAGATGTGTCAGCAATATGGCGAATAGCCATGTTTATTGATGGCACGTTTATCGTAGGCGGATATTCTGTATCCTATTTCTATGAAAATCCTATTGATAAATCCGCCATGGATGACAAAAGGTGGCATATGGGAAAATATTGCAAGCTGTATGCCTCCATTTGGTTTAGCGGGACTTGCAGCATATCTGGAAGAAAAAAAAATAGAAGTTGAAATATTGGATTCAAACGCCACGGGGCTTAATTATAATAACATCAAGGAAATATTGGGGAGTAAAGCGGTTCCGGATTATATAGGCATAACAGCGTCAACTCCGATGATTTATTCCGCGATAGATGTATCAAAAATAGCCAAAAGCGTGTTCCCGAGCGCAAAAACTGTTTTAGGCGGCGTTCATCCTTCCGTTATGACGGATGAAGTATTAAAAGAAGAATCGATTGATTTTGTTATTCGCGGTGAGGGAGAAGAAACGTTAAATGAACTGATTTCTGGAAAAGAAATCGCGAAAATATCAGGTCTTTCATATAAAATAGGAAATAAAATAATTCATAACCAATCCCGTCCTGTAGTTCAGGACATGGATACGCTTCCCATACCTGCATATCATCTCCTGCCTATAAAAAAATATTTTCCTGCAAAAGGCAGTTATAAACGGCTTCCTGCAATGGGCATGATGACAAGCCGCGGCTGTCCCGGAAGATGCACTTTTTGCATGGGTAACTATCTCGGAGATAAAATAAGAGTCCGTTCTGCTGAAAAAATATTTGAAGAGATATTGCTGCTACATAATAAATACGGTATAAAAGAAATAAGTTTTTACGACGACACCTTTACGACAAGAAAAGAGAATGTAAAAAAATTGTGTGAAAAAATAATCAGTGAAAAACTGGATATTAGCTGGTCATGTTTTGCAAGAGTGGATTTTGTTGATGAAGATTTATTGAAAATAATGAAATTGGCGGGATGCCATCAGATAATGTACGGTGTAGAATCCGGCGATGAAGAAATACTAAAAAATATACACAAGAAAATATCTTTTGAAAAAGTAGAAAAAATAGTAAAAATTACTAAAAAACTTGGGATAGAAGTCAGGGCTGCGTTTATGTTCGGCAATCCCGGGGAAACAATAGAAACGATGCAAAAAACAATTGATTATGCTATCAAATTGAAGCCCGATGTTGTTATCTTTAATATTACCACCCCGTATCCTGGGACTGAAATGTTCAAATGGGCGAAAGAAAAAGGGATTCTGATAACCGAAAACTGGAATGAATATGATTTGTCAAAACCTATTATGAATTTACCTACGGTAAAACCTGAGGATGTTATAAAATATTATAATAAGGCATATAAGGATTTTTACATCCGTCCCGGATATTTATTAAACAGGGTGTTAAAAATAAGAAATTTGTCAGATGTTATAGACGGTGTCTCGGCATTATTAGGTATCGCAAGGAACTGATATGGATATAGGGCATTTTACACTGCAGTTAATGGACAGAATGGATAATTATAATAAATGGATTATTAATAAATTTATTAAATACATAAAGGGCAGTGTTTTAGAAATAGGATGCGGAATCGGAAGTATCACGCAGTACTGTATTGATAAATGTGATGTTACCGCTGTTGACATATCTTCGGAATATATTGATATAGTTAAAAAAAGATTTGGTTATTCTAAAAAATTCAGAGCGCAGATTTTAGATATAGAAAAAGAACTGGATGGTTCAGTTAAAGAAAATAGTTTTGATACAATCGTTTGTTCAAACGTTTTGGAACATATCCGCGATGACATATACGCTTTAAAAAACATGAATACACTTTTGAAAAAAGACGGGTATTTAGTGCTTTTAATACCGGCAGGGAATGCCCTTTTTAGCGATTTAGACAAGAATTTAGGTCATCATAGAAGATATTCTAGAAAAGATATAGAAAATAAATTACTGCAATCGGGTTTTAGTATTGAAAAACAATTCAATATAAATATTATCGGCGCTATTGGATGGTTTATCGCGGGAAAAATACTTAAAAGAAAAGAGTTGAACAAAGACCTTTTAATAACCTTTAATATTTTAACACCATTATTTATTTTTATTGATACAATATTCAGAATTCCGGTTGGTTTATCTATAATAAATATATGCAAAAAAACAAACTAAAAAAAGTTGAGCAGAAGAAATTATTGCCAGAATGGTTTATATGGGTGGTAACCTTTACATGGGGTTTTTATATATTTAAAAATTACTATGCCCAATTCATGCCAAAATCCGATAATTTGGGAATGATGCTTTCCATTGACCAATATGCGGGCATTCTAAATATAGGTAATCTAATATTAATTAAACATATACTTAATATTGTTCTATTATCGGTATTTTTGTTTTCTGCGTTCGGTATCGGACGCGTGTTTTTGAAATTACTGAAAGCAAATTTTGTTCATTCTCTTGAAGAATCAATGTTTTCTATAGGTATTGGTTTTGGAATTATTGCATATTCGGTATTTATTTTAGGTATTTTCGGATTATTATACGGCATGTTAATAAAAGTCTTAATATTATTATTTGCAGTTATAGGTTTTATAGATTTGAAAAAAAGGCCGATGAAATCATTATTTGGAAACGAAAAATTATCTTTAATAGACAAATGTGTATTGGGTATTTTAATATTTGCTATGCTTATAAGTCTGGCAGGTGCGTTGAGCCCTGAAATATTTTATGATTCACTTGTTTATCATTTAGGAGTTCCCAATTATTATAAATTAAATCATAAGATTGTAAATATGCCGTATGTTTTTCTTTCCAACCTTCCTGCAGTGGCAAGCATGCTTTTCACGACAGGTCTACTTATAAAAGATGAAATATTATCTAAACTAATAAACTATTCAGCGTCAATATTATGCTGCTTAACTTTGTTTTCAATATCAAAAAGATATTTCAATCTGAAAGTCGGTATATGGGCTTCTTTAATATTTTACACGATTACCCACGTAATGTTAAGTTCATGGTCCTGCGGTACCGAAACGATTTTAGTGTTATTTGCAGTTCTTTCTTTATATGCGTTAATGAATTACAATTCCGAACAAAATAAGTGGTTAATAATATCAAGTATCTTCTCAGGGTTAGCGATGGGAGTAAAATATACCGGTATATTTGTTGCGGTAGGTATTATATTTACTTTTTTAATTATAAATAGGCGATTCTCAGCGGATATTATTAAGAAACTTATTATATTTACATTCATTTCAACAATAATTGTAAGTCCCTGGCTTATAAAGAATTATGTATATAAAAAAAATCCCGTATATCCTTATTTAAACAGCATTTTTCCGAAAGACGCATATTCGGATTATACAAAACTTAACGGTTTTATTGTAGAAGCTAGGCAATCCGGAAAATTTGAATTAATAAATTGGCTTAAACATCCGTGGAATATAACTATGGGAAAAATTTCTAATTCTGAAAATTTTACACCTCTATTTTTATTTTTAATACCACTGCTTTTCCTTTTTGGAAAACCTCCCTTAATTCTAATTTATGGAATCAGTTACAGTATAGTTATATGGTTGACATGGTCGTTTTCGACCACTATGATTAGGTTTATGATGCCGGCTTTTCCTATTTTAGGATTGATAATTTCTAATTATAATAATACCGGTAATCATAAATCAGTCAAAAAAGTTTTATCATGGGTAATTATTTTTACCTGTGTTACCGGTATATATTGGGCGGGTTGGATAGCTTATATTCAAGGCGGTTGGAGAGTTGTATTTGGAAAAGAAAAAAAATCTGACTTTTTAAGCAACACACACTCGTCTTATCCGTACGGTTATTATGCAGGAATAGAATTTATAAATAAAGAATTACCAAAATCGGCAAAGATTTTATTTATAGGTGAAGGTAGAAGTTTTTATATAAATAGGATTCCGGTTGTTTCTTCGGCGCATGATTTGACCCCGATAATTGAATATGCAAAAGCATCAAAAAGCGGCGATGAACTCTATAATAATATAAAAAGTCAAGGAATAACGCATATTTTATTCAATCTCGGTGAAGCGATTCGTTTAGGAAAAAGCTACAGAATGTTTCAGTGGGATAACCAGTCACTTTCTGTATATAATGATTTCTGGGAGAAATATGTGAAGGAAATATTTCATAAAGATGAAACACAAAATGGAAATTTCCTTAACCGTGTAGCTGTATACGAAATACTATCCGAACAAGAAGCAAGCCTACCGCATAAACCACCGATGAATTTGATGTCCGAAGTAGTTATTAAAAATATTAAGTAAAAGAAGGTCTATATAAAATGGCCAATAATCTTGCACCTTTTATGATAAAAAGTGCAAGGACAA
>DMMW01000032.1:33483-41006 GCA_003452965.1 Elusimicrobiota bacterium | reverse complement strand
ACTGGTGAATGGTCTTCGGGCAGGATTTCGCTCCAGAATCTTAAGGTAAACTATATAACGGGTTTCCAACCCGTGGAGCTTCATCATAATTCTTTTAATAAATACGAATTATTCTTTTAGAGTAGATAATAGCGAATAAGACTAATATCAAACATGTTGATTACCTTTGGTTAATATTTTCAGGGGGGGGTATGGAACAAAAGCCAAAGTATAAAAGAAGAATCTTAATAATTAAAAGATCGCTGCAGTTTAAGTATGTTGCTGTAGTTATTGTAGCAATGCTGCTGGTTGCCCTTACAGTCGGGTGGGATGTATATTACACTATAGGACGGGCAATCATTGAATTGAATCATTCCGAATTATTCCCCTTGATGATTAGAATAAATAATTTGATGCTCGGTAAGCTTATTGTATTGATAGTAATTGTTTTTATAATATCAATATTTGTTTCTCATAAGTTTGCCGGTCCTATATTCAAATTTGAAAAATCCTGCGATATTGTTGCCGAAGGAGATTTAACATATCGTGTACGTCTTCGTATCGGCGATGAATTAACTGAACTTCAGGGGAAGTTTAATAATATGATTTCTGAAATCCAGAAAAGGGTTTCTAACGATAAACAATCAATACAAACGACAATAGAAAAGATTTCTGCGATTTCATTCCAGCTTTCTCAAAAAAACATATCACCTGCGGAATTAGAAGATATATCAAAACAGATTAATGAAATAGTTGCCGATTTAGGAAAAGTCTCGTCGGATTTCAAAGTTTAGTATTTAAATATGTCCATTTCTATTCTATCGGTTTTATTGTTGATTTCTATAGCTATATCTATATATCTTTATAATAGATACATAAACCAATCCTACCAGTTATCCGGTACCAGAAAAGAGATAAATGATACCAAATTAAAATATTTGAACAGCATAACCTCGGTAGATAGTCTTATAAATATGCTGATTGACCTCCAGGAATTCGGGCTTAAATATTCCCCAAACCATAATAAACAGACATTATCAAAGATGATAGTTGATTATTCATGTAAGATTTTAAAAACGAATGTGAGTTCGCTTATGTTGATTGACGAGACTAGCAATGAGCTGATAATAGCGGCGGCAAAAGGTCTTTCCAATGAAATAATGGACAGGACAAGACTAAAAATAGGCGAGGGTATTGCCGGACTAGTAGCGCGTAACGGCAAGCATGTTTTTGTTGAGGATATAGAGAAGGATCCGAGATTTTTCAAAGCAGAAAATTTACGATATCCAGCGAAATCGTTTATATCAGTACCGCTAAAAGTAAGGAATAAAGTAATCGGTGTCCTAAATGTTAATAAAGAAAAAGAAGGCGAAAAATTTACCGAAAGGGATTTACGATTGTTGCAATTATTGGCTGGACAGGCAGCGATTACGGTAGAAAATATAGAATTATATCAAAATCTGCAGCGATTATATCTTGAAACAATGCAGACGCTTGCAAAAGCTATTGATGCTAAGGATGCCTATACCAGAGAACATGCGGACAGGTCGGGTTCTTACGCCAAATTAGTGGCTGAGGAATTGCATTTACCTAAATCAATGATAAAACATATAGAATATGCGGCAATGATGCATGATATTGGTAAAATAGGAATAAAAGAAGAGATTTTATTGAAACCAACTAAACTTACCGAAGCAGAAAGAGAAGAAATAAAAAAACATCCTTTAATCGGCGAAAAAATAATTGCACCAATAGAATTTTTGGCGCCGATTGCACCATTGATATTATATCATCATGAATGGTTCGACGGAACAGGATATGCTGAAGGTCTTGTAGGGGAAGAGATACCAATAGGAGCGAGAATCGTTGCTGTTATTGATGCGTACGATGCAATGACTTCGGATAGACCTTATAGAAAAGCTTTGCCAAAAGGAGTAGCAGTTAAGGAATTAAAAAAAGGTGCAGGAACGCAATTCGATCCAAAAATAGTTGATGCATTCTTAAGAGTTTTGGAACAAAATAAAGAACTGGAAACAGCACCGTAAAATTGTGGGATAATGCGATAGCGGGATTGTGGGATTGGAGATTATTCAGGTTCTATTGTAGAAGTGACTTAAAGTTGAGTTTTGAAGGTGGTTAATGGTTTCTTTGTCATTCTGAACGAAGTCCCTGCCCTCTGGGCGAGGTCTCGCCCCTTTGGGGCGGGAAGAATCTCGGTTGCAATGTGACTTCAAAAAAAGCAATTGACTTATAATCTTTAAAAACTTCTACTACAATAAAACGTGAAGAACCAACTAAAATAGGTTTTTATGGCAGGAGTATTATATGTTGTTTCTACACCGATTGGCAACTTAAAAGATATTACGATAAGGGCATTAGATGTTTTGAAAGATGTAAGTCTTATTTTATGTGAAGATACCCGTCGAACAAAAATCCTATTAGTTAATTACAACATATCTAAACCCCTTACAAGTTTTTATGAACAAAATCGTTTAAAAAAAATACCTTTAGTGATAGAAGAGTTAAAAAAAGGAAACGATGTTGCAATTGTTTCCGAGGCGGGTACTCCTGGTATATCCGATCCGGGTTTTTTTCTTATAGAAAAAGTAATTGAAGAAAAGATGAATGTGACAGTAATCCCCGGTGTTTCTGCTGTTATTACGGCTTTGACCGGCAGTGGTTTGCCGACAGATGGTTTTGTTTTTCTCGGATTTTTACCGCGGAAAAAAGGAAAAATAAAAAAGGTTTTAAATAAATTTATTGATTTAAAAAAAACCACTGTATTTTATGAATCGCCATACAGGATAAAAAGGACATTGGAAATACTCACTGAAATATTACCGGGTGATACCAGGGTGGTTATAGCAAGAGAAATGACAAAGAAATTTGAGGAATTCATTAGAGGAAAGGTATCAGATATTATTAGCAAATTACCTGAAAAAATTCTGGGTGAAATAACGGTTCTAATTTCTGAACAAGATGAACGAATATTTAATAAAGAGTGAATTTAAATGATAAATGCTGCAATAGTTGGTGCTAAAAGTTATACGGGTGAAGAGTTAATTAAAATTCTTTTTAAACATCCAAAAGTTAAAATTATCTCCTTGTCGGGTCGGATGCAAGGAAATAGTAAACATATTTGTGAAATATATCCGTATTTGAAGGGTCAAGTTGATATTTTATGTGAAGATATTAATGAAGAAAAAATAGCAAAAGAATCCGACATTATTTTTACCGCACTTCCGCATAAAGTATCAATGGAAATAGTAGCGAAGTTTCTGAAACTTGGCAAGAAGGTTGTGGATTTAAGCGCAGATTTTAGAATAAAAGATCCGGAAATATATGAAAAATGGTATGAAACTAAACATATTTTCCCGGAATTGTTAAAAAAAGCGGTTTATGGCTTACCGGAGTTATACAGAGAAAAAATAAAAAAGACAAATTTAGTAGCAAACCCCGGTTGTTATCCGACAACGATAATCCTCGGTTGTTATCCGATATTGAAAGAAAACATCGTAAATAAAAAAAATATAATAATTGATTCCAAAAGCGGAATTTCCGGCGGTGGCAGGGAATTCGTAAAAACATACCAGTCTCCAAATACATATGCTTATAAAATCGGAGGCATTCACCGACATATTCCCGAAATAGAGCAGGAGTTGAAATGCCGGGTAACGTTTACCCCGCATGTTATTCCGCAAGAAAGGGGGATGTTGTCCACTATTTATCTTAATTTAAAAAAGGTTATCTCCGTAAACGAAATAATACGGATTTATAAAAAATATTATGAGGGTGAACCGTTTGTCAGAATAGTTGAAAGTGCACAAACAAAAGAAATAGAAAATACAAATTATTGCAATATTGCAATAAATATAGATAAACGCACAAATAATATTATAATTACTTCAGTAATTGACAATCTTGTTAAAGGCGCTTCGGGACAAGCTGTTCAAAATATGAACATAATGTTCGGATTTGATGAAAAAGAAGGACTTGTATAAGGCAGAGGATAGGGTATAGAGATTAGTGGCGGAAGGGTGCAACATCAACATCTAATGCGATCACCCCTATACGCGAACCTCTAACCCCTGATATTTTATGAATTTTCCTAAGAGTTTTTTTGCAAATGGTTTACATTGTGGAATAAAAAAAAACAGTAATAACGATCTGTCGGTATTTTATTCTTATAAACCTTGTATTGCTGCCGGAATGTTTACAACTAATATTTTCAGGGCAGCCCCGGTTATTGTTTCGGAAAAAAATATAAAAAATAAGATATATGCTATTATTGCTAATTCAGGATGTGCAAATGCCTGTACCGGTGAAAGAGGAATCAAAGATGCAATGGCAATGTGCGAGATGACCGCAAAAAAGATTAATGTAAAAGCCGAGAATGTGTTGGTTGCTTCAACCGGTGTTATTGGACAATTTTTACCTATAAATAAAATTGAAAATGGTATAAATAAAATAATGTCAAAGAACATCCAAAATACGATAGGTGCAGTGAGAGGTATAATGACAACAGATACTTTCCCGAAAATTGCCGGTGCGAAATTTAAAATTGGTAATTCTGATGTTTGTATCTGGGGTTGTGCCAAAGGAAGCGGAATGATAGAACCAAATACTGCAACGATGCTGTCATTTATTTTGACCGATGCGGCGATTACTAAAAAGGCATTGAAGGAAGCATTAGGGAAATCTGTGGAAAATAGTTTTAATTGTTTGACTGTAGACGGTGATATGTCTACTAACGATACAATTTTTGCTCTTGCCAACGGTGAATCTAAAAATAAAACTATAAGTGATGGAAAAAGTTTTAGATTATTTTGTATTAAATTAAACGAAGTCAGCAGCAAACTTACAAAAATGCTTGCAAGTGATGGAGAGGGTGCTACAAAAATTATTACTGTAAATGTTTTTAATGTCAGAAATATTTATGACGCAAAAAAAATCGCTAAAACTGTGGCAAATTCGCCTCTTGTTAAAACAGCTATTTATGGCAATGATGCTAACTGGGGTAGAATTGTCGCTGCAATAGGCGCCAGCGGAGTAAAAATAGATTCAGAAAAAATTGATGTTTCATTTGGAAATATTAATGTATTTAAAAAAGGCCGTCCTATAAAATTTTCAGAAATTAATGCAAAAAAAGTTATCTCTAAAAAAGAAGTTGAAATAAATATCAATATAAATACTGGTAAGGAATCAATAACTGTTTATACATGTGATTTGACCGAAGATTATATTAAAGTTAACGCATCCTATAGAAGTTAGACTAAGTAAAGCGTTAACGCATCCTATAGAAGTTGAAGTAAATTAGTTTATAGGGTTAATAGAATCGTGATATAGTGCGATAAGATTTTTTACATATTCTATCGCACTATCCCCCGCCACTGAACCTTCGGCGGGCAGGCACTATCGCACAATGTTGAATAAACGCTACAAATTTCTTTTGTGGGTTGGAGGTCTTGCTGGGTGAAGGTTTATAAATTAAATAAAATAAAAAGAGAAGAAGTTAAGGAAATAGCAAAAGAAATAAAAAACGGCAAAATAGCAGTTTTTCCAACGGATACTATTTACGGTATAGGAACAAACGCTTTTCGCTGGCAAAGTGTTAGAAATATTTGTAAAATTAAAAGACGTAATGAAAAAAAACCAATGCCTATTTTGGTGGATAGTATTGAAAAAATAAAAAAGATTGTTAAAAGAATTCCAAGTGATGCCGAAAAATTAATTAAAAAGTATTGGCCGGGTCCGCTTACACTTGTTTTTGAAACTAACGAACTTGGCACTATGCTTATGGGTGGTAAGAAATCGGTTGCAGCGAGGATTCCAAATAATAATGTTTTATTGTCAATAATAAAAGAGATGGGATGTCCGCTTATAGGCACAAGCTTGGGGATATCCGGGATTAAAGAATATTCCAATATTTCTAATTTAGATAAGAAATTGCAAAAAGAAGTTGATATAATTATTGATGGCGGTAAAACAAAAATTGGTAAATCCTCTACCGTCTTGGATTTAAGTAGATATCCGTACACCATAGTTAGGATTGGTGCCATATCTAAAAAAGAAATTGAAAAATTTATGAAAATATAGTTTTAGGGTTAATAGAGTTAATAGAATTGTGGGATAGGTTTTTTTGCATATTCTATCGCACTATCCCGCTATCGCACAATCGCACTATCTCGCTATCGCACAATGTTGAATGAACGCTAAAACTCAATGAACTCTACATTAAGGTGGTTAAATGTATCTGAAAAAAACGGATTATGAAGTTTGGGAAGCAATTCAAAACGAAACCAAAAGACAATGTGAAAACCTTGAACTGATTGCATCGGAAAATTTTGTTTCTGAAGCGGTTTTGCAGGCGCAAGGTTCGGTGTTAACCAATAAATATGCAGAAGGATATCCGGATAAAAGATATTATGGCGGATGCGAATTTGTTGATATAGTAGAGAAGCTGGCTATTGAACGTGCAAAAAAACTTTTTAATTGCGAACATGTAAATGTTCAGCCGCATTCGGGAACTCAGGCGAATATGTCGGTATATTTTGCTGTTCTGAATATAGGCGATACCATTATGGGTATGCATCTTTCACATGGGGGACATCTTTCACATGGGCATCCGATAAATTTTTCAGGTAAATATTTTAAAACAGTAGCTATAAGTGTTTCAAAAAAAACAGGACGGATAGATTATAAAGAAGCAAGATATCTCGCTAAAAAACACAAGCCCAGATTGATAGTAGCAGGGACCTCGGCATATTCAAGAATCATAGATTGGCGGAAATTTAGGAGTATCTGTGATGAAGTAGGGGCATATTTAATGGCGGATATCGCGCATTATGCCGGATTAGTATCAGCCGGATTATATCCTTCTCCGGTTAAGTATGCTGATTTTGTAACAACTACAACACATAAAACGTTAAGAGGACCGCGTGGTGGAATGATAATGTGTAAAAGTAAATATGCATCCATTATTGATAAAACAGTTTTTCCGGGCACACAGGGCGGCCCACTAATGCACGTCATTGCGGCTAAAGCAGTATCCTTCAAAGAAGCATTAACCGCAAAATTTAAGAAATATCAATTACAAATATTGAAAAATTCAAAAGAACTTTCAACAGCGCTTCAAAAAAATGGTTTTGAAATAGTATCCGGAGGCACTGACTCGCATTTGATGTTAATCGATTTGACTAAAAAAAACTTGACAGGACTAGAAATTGAAAAAGTGCTTGATAAAGCCGGTATAACAGTTAATAAAAATTCTATACCACACGACAAGCAAAAACCTTTTATAACTTCGGGAATACGAATCGGAACTCCGGCAGTTACAACAAGAGGCATGAAAGAAAAAGAAATGTGGATAATAGCAGATTTTATTAAGCAGGCTATTATGCATAAAAATAATATTAAAAAATTAAGTGAAATTAAAAATAAAGTCAGGATATTATGTAAAAAATTCCCAATATATGCAAATAGAGATATAGTAAAAAGGTAAAAAAAGACAAACTATTGAGATACAGCTGTAAATTGTTTTAATC
>DMMW01000032.1:7507-33337 GCA_003452965.1 Elusimicrobiota bacterium | reverse complement strand
TCTGTATCCTGTATTATAGAATTTATGAATAATTTATATTTAAGCGCGTTTATAGTTTCTTTGGTGATTTCATTCGCTTTTACTCCGTTGGCGGGTTTGTTGGCAAAAAAATTCAAAGTAATGGATAATCCTGACGCAAGAAAAGTACATTCAAAGTTAATGCCGAGATGGGGTGGTATCGCAATTTATTTGGGTTTCGTTGTAGGTGTTTGTTCGCTATTTCTATTTAAAAGATTCGGTCAATTACTTGCATTCAGACATAAAGTAATAGTAAATGATAATTTAATAGATATTTTATCTTTAGAAAATCAGTTTATTGGGATAATAGTCGGTGGAACAATCCTTTTCATCTTAGGTTTATTAGATGATAAAAAAAGTATTCCTCCTGTCCCAAAATTCCTGATTCAAATAATAGCTGCTTTAACAGTAATAAATTATGGTATCAATATTACAGGATTAAATTTACCGTTTTTTAGTAATTATTTAAATTTTCCGTTACTTTTAAGCCAGATTATAACCATTTTTTGGCTTATAGGTTTTATGAATACGATAAACCTTATTGATGGGCTCGACGGTCTTGCTGCAGGGGTTGTTGCAATAGCCGCATCCACTTTTTTAATTGTTGCTATTTTGCAGAGTGATACAAAAGTAATTCTTTTTTCTAAACAGTTAAAACTTGCCGCTATTCTTTGTGCTGCGCTTACCGGCGCTTGCATTGGATTCTTATTTCATAATTTTTATCCTGCAAAAATATTTATGGGAGACAGCGGAAGTCAGTTTATAGGTTTTATACTCGGTGCAATTACGGTTATAGGCACTTTAAAAACAACAGCGGTTGTATCGCTGTTTATTCCGATAATTGTAGTAGCGTTTCCTGTCTTGGATGTGGCGTTTTCCATATTAAGAAGATTCAGCAGTAAAAAATCAATAATGGAAGCTGACAAAGGACATTTTCATCACCGTTTACTGGGAAAAGGTTGGACACAAAGAGAAATAGTTTTTTTAATATATATTATAACTTTTATTTTGTCATTATTTGCAATTTTAATTACGATATTTAACGGAAGAGTAATGTAATGGAACCGTTTCAAAAGTAATAAACGGTGTAACCTGATTAGAGAGGATAATATGGGGAAAGTTTATAAACTGGACGAGTTGTCATTGGATGAAATCAATGCGGTTCTGACACACAAGTGGCTTTTATCTGAGAAAGCATGTCAGGATGTAGGCATTGATTTTGCTTTGGATGATTGGTATACAAATCATTCAAAAAAATGGCGTGACGAGAAAATGAAAGCCGATTTTGAATCGCAAAGAACTGAAATTGAAAAACACAAATGGTATCTATCACAGAAATTGGGTTATGATGTAGGAACCCAACAGGCTGCGATTGACTGGATAAAGAACGGTTATGCTGAAGCATGGCGCAACAAAAGCGGACCATATTGTAAACTCGAAGAAAAGAAAGAAGTTAAAAAAGAAGAGAAGAAATAGCGAAGTTATCCCGCTATCGCACGATCCCACTATCGCACAATGTTGAATGAACGCTAAAACTCTATAAATGGTTTTTATTATGGCAAAGAAAGATTTAATATCATCAAAAGACAGGTTTTTTGATTCAGAACCTACGACAAAATGGATAGCGCAGGAATTATATGATTCCGTAAAGGACGTTCCAATAGTGTCCCCTCATGGCCATATAAATCCACATCTGTTTGCGGAAGAAAATTCAACCTTTGGAAATCCATCGGAACTCATAATAATTCCTGACCATTATCTTTATAGGATGCTTTATTCTCAAGGAATCCCGATGGAGGCAGTAGGTGTACCGAGAATTGACGGTGGTGAGACTGAAAAAGACCCCAGAAAAATATGGAAAATATTTGCCGATAATTTTTATTTATTCAGGGGAACCCTTACCGGTATCTGGCTTGAATATGAATTCACGAACTTATTCGGAATAAAACGCAAATTGAATAGCGAGACTGCAATGGAAATTTACGACATCATTGATAAAAAATTAAATTCGCCGGAATATTCTCCAAGGAAAATGTTTGAAAGTTTTAACATTGAAGTTTTGTGTACAACTGATTCTGCAACAGATACATTGGAATACCATAAAAAAATCAGGGATTCCGGTTGGAAAGGAAAAATACTTCCGACATTCAGGCCCGATGCGATTGTAAATCTGGATTCCGTAGGCTGGAAAAAAAATATTGAAAAACTAAGTGAAGTTTCATGCATAGATGTTCATGACTATAAAACATTTATTAAGTCGCTTGAAAATAGGCGTCAGTTCTTTAAATCAATGGGAGCGACTTGCACCGACAGTGCGGCATTGATTTCTTACACCGCGGAATTATCCGAAGTTGAAGCAAATAATATTTTAAGCCGTGCATTTAAGGGCGAGGCAACCGATGAGGATGCAAAAAAATTTACCGCACATATGTTAATGGAAATGGCAAGAATGAGTATAGAAGATGGCATGGTAATGCAGCTGCATTGCGGGTCATACAGAAATCATAATCCGATAATTTATAAAAAATTCGGGCCGGATAAAGGATGTGACATTCCAATACAAGATGAATTCACAAGAAATTTAAAACCGCTATTGAATAAATATGGCAACGATACAAGATTGACGTTGATTTTATTTACTTTAGATGAAACGAATTATGCAAGAGAAATGGCGCCGCTTGCCGGACATTACCCGGCAGTGAAACTGGGTCCGCCATGGTGGTTCCATGACAGCATAAATGGCATGATAAGGTACAGATTTAATATGATGGAAACAGCCGGGCTTTATAATACGGCAGGATTCAATGATGATGCGAGATCTTTTCCATCAATACCGGCAAGACACGATTTATCCAGGAGGATGGATGCAAGCTGGATAGCCGGGCTTGTTGCGAGAAAAATAGTGGATATGGATGATGCGCAAGAAATGATTAACGATACAACATTCAGATTGGCAAAAAAGACGTATAAATTATAAGTATAGTGCGATAGTGCGGTGGTGAGATAGTGTGATAGTGCAATGAATGCAATCGCACAACCCCGCTATCCCGCAATCGCACAAATCTACGAAACAAATTTATAAAATATAATGGAAGGGTGAAAAAACATGTTTACATTAACAGGCATGGGCGATGAAATTTCTTTCAAATTAGAAAAACAGATGGAAGTATTGGCTTCGGAAGAAATAAAATATCTTGAATTAAGGGGTATAGAAGGCAGGAATGTTCTTGATTTCACTAACGATGAATTAAAAAATATTAAAAAAATACTTGATAATTACGCTTTTAAGATATCTGCGATTGCGTCACCAATAGGCAAAATATCGTTAAGCGAAGAATTTGATTATCATTTAATTCGTTTCAGACGCGCGATTGAAATAGCTCATTTTTTTCAAGTTCCGTATATTAGAATATTTTCTTATTATATTCCAAAAGATCTTGATCTTTCACAATATAGGGATGAAGTGCTGCGTCGTATGGGTAGAAAAGTGGAGATAGCAAAAGAAGAAAATATTATATTATTAAGCGAAAACGAACACGGGATTTACGGAGAGAATCCTAAAAATTGTTTGGATATTTTGCAATCAATAAACAGTCCGAATTTAAGATGTCTTTTTGACCCGGGAAATTTTATTATTGAAGGAATAAAGCCTTTTGATGAAGCGTATCTTTTATTAAAAGATTATATTGAATATGTCCATATGAAAGATGCCGTATATGCTCCGGGTGAAATAAAAGCAACACTTCCGGGTGAAGGTGAAGGGCAGATAAAAGAAATTTTAACGGCATTAAAAAGCAAAGGATTCAAAGGTTTTGTTTCTATAGAACCGCATTTAAGCATTTCATCGCAATTTGCAGGTATCAGCGGCGATGTACTTTTTAGAAACGCAATACAGTCACTAAAAAAAATAATCGCCGAAATCGGCAGTTAAAAAGGCAAGTTAAAAGTTAAAAGTAAAAAGTTTAAATTAAATCTTTATTTCTATTTTAACTTATAATTTTAATTTGAATTTATAGGGGGGAAAGTGAAAAAATATGTAATGGTTGGTGCAAGCGGTAGAGGTTTATTAATGTATGCCAAGCCAATACAGGAAAGATTTTCTGATGTAGCACAAATAGTTGGAATTTTTGATGTTAATCTTTTACGTGCTAAAAAATTCAGAGATATGGCAGGATTAAACTGCAGAATTTATAGTGATTGTGACTTAATGTTTAAAGAAACAAAACCTGATGCGGCGATTGTAACCACTGTGGATAAATTTCATCACATATATATAGTCAAAGCGTTGGATGCAGGTATAGATGCTATTACAGAAAAACCTATGACGATTGACGCTGAAAAATGCAGGGCGATACTGGATGCAGAAAAAAGAAACAATAAAAAAGTAGTAGTTACTTTTAATTATCGTGTTACGTCGTACATGACAAAAATAAAAGAACTGATAAAAGGAGGCATAGTCGGCGATATTCTTAATGTTGATTTTGAATATATGCTTGATACATCACATGGTGCTGATTATTTCCGTAGGTGGCACCGCAAAAAAGAAAATTCGGGCGGACTTTTAGTCCATAAAGCGACCCATCATTTTGATTTGGTTAATTGGTGGCTTGAATCTAGGCCGGAAATGTTAATGGCTTTTGGTTCCTTGCGGTTCTATGGACATTCCCGCAAAGAACGTGGTGAAAGATGCCTGACATGTAAGTATAAAAATACCTGTGAGTTTTATTTTGATATAGCCAAAGATACAAAAAGTGGTTTTCCTTCAAAAGATTTATATTTAGACACTGAAAGTGCGGATAAATATTACCGCGATAAATGTATTTTTGCTGATGAAATTAATATAGAAGATACAATGAGTATTAATCTTAAATATTCCGGCGGTGCTTTTTTAAATTATTCTCTAATAGCACATTGTCCCTACGAGGGCTTGAAAATCTCTATTAACGGTATGAAAGGAAGATTAGAAATACGCGAGTATCACAGCGGGTTAAAAGCAAACGAGCCGAATTACTCTCTCAATTTTTATAACAGAAAAGGCGAGAAGATTGAATACACCATACCGAAATCAGCCGGAAGCCACTGGGGCGGTGACGCCCGTCTGCAAGATTTAGTTTTTTGTAAAGGATTACCGGATCCGTTAGGATACAAAGCAGGTTCATATGACGGCAGTGTATCAATATTAATCGGTATAGCAGCCAACAAATCTATTAAAGAAGGCAAGGCAATTAAAATAAACGACTTAGTCCCATTAGATAAATATTTTGGTAAAGTTGAAGCTCCAAAAGTTAGAAAAAGTTGAATGTTTTTAATTTTAAGGAGCTGAAATCCGTCGAAGCGAAAATAGGGTAGTAAATTTTAGATTTTTATTAGGTGGTTTTTCGCGTAGGCGGAAAAAAAGTAATGGTAGCCCGCCACTACTTTTTCGGCGGACAAGGAGTCGTTGGCGAGGCAAGCCTGTCTTCGTCAAGACTTCGACGAGGCTTGGAGGTAAGAACATGGAAATGAAGATATTTGTTGACAAAGCGGAAATGGGAAAAGTAGTAGCAAAAAAAGCGGCAGAAATATTAAAAGAAGCAATAAAACTACGAGGAAAAGCAAGTTTTATATGTGCGACTGGTGCCGCACAGTTTGATTTTTTAGAAGCGCTCACAAAGGAAAAAGGGATTGACTGGAAAAAAACAGCGATGTTCCATTTAGATGAATATATAGGAATAGGTGAAAATCATCCTGCAAGTTTTAGGAAATATTTAAGGGAAAGATTCATAACAAAAGTGAAGCCCGGAGAAGTAAACTTAATAGACGGTGATTCGGTCAGGGTGGAATATGAAAGTGACAGGTTAAGCAAAATAATATCTCAATATAAAATTGACGTAGCGTTCGTCGGCGTCGGTGAAAATTGCCATTTAGCGTTCAATGACCCGCCTGCGGATTTCAGAACTGATAAACCATTTATAGTCGTGGAACTAAATGACCGATGCAAACAACAGCAGGTTAACGAAGGCTGGTTTAAAACAAAAGAAGAGGTTCCTCAAAAAGCGATTACCATGACGATAACCCAGATAATGAAAAGCCAAAACATACTATGTCTGGTACCTGAAAAAAGAAAAGCGGAAGCCGTAAAAAATTGTTTGGAAGGTGATATATGTTCGGAACATCCGGCGTCTATTTTAAGAATGCACCCGAACGTATATTTTTACCTTGACAAAGAATCTTCCAGTTTGCTAAACAAAAAGAAGTAAATTGGGAAGGGGTGGGTCCCATTAGAGATGAGTTTGTTTGCAATAAGTACATTTTAAATAGTAATAAAGATAATAATATATAGATTTTTCTAGTAGTTTACGGAAGCATTTTTCAAACGCTTCCTATCTCTAACGGGACGGGGGAACTAAAAAATGAAATTAAAAAATGTATTAGTATTTGCGGCACATGCCGACGATGAAATAATCGGACTGGGCGGCACAATAGCAAGGTTATCCAAGCAGGGCAGTAAAGTAACTGTTGTAATATTTACATCCGGCGAAACCGCATACTGTGACATAAAGTTAAAAGACAAAATAGCGTCATTAAGAAATGGGGAAAGCTGTAAATCAGCCAAACTGCTTGGAATAAGTGAGAAAATAAATTTGGGTCTCCCGTGTCAGGCGGTTGAAAATAATAGAAAGTTGTTTCAAGAATGTACAAGAATAATCCGCAGGTATAAACCGGACGTAATATTTACACATCATAATCAAGATAAACATCGTGACCATAAAGTGGTGTCGGCATTAACGCAGGAAGCACGATGGAAAGCAACAGAGAAGGTATTGGTAGACATAGGCGAACCGTTCTATACACAAAGAATGTATTTTTACGAAATATTTGAACTATTTACCTCGCCTTCAATTGTGGTCGATGTAACATCCACAATAGACAAAAAAATAACTGCAATGAAAACGCAGAAAAGCCAGCTGGATGTATTACCCGGGATAGCAGATTACATTGAGGGATTGGCAAAAGCCCGCGGCTATTTATGCAACACTAAATATGCCGAGGCGTTTTTAACTTCGGATTTCATCCCCAAAAAAGTTACAAACGACTTGGAAATGTTCTGATGTCCTAAGGTGTCATTCTGATCCCGATTCATCGGGAGAAGAATCTTGAAATAGAATGTCATTCCCGAGTTTAGTTATCAGGAATCCAGAATTTGGTCGTCATTCTGAGTCGTAGACGAAGAATCCCTTAGTAGCCGTCATTGCGAACCGAAGGTGAAGCAATCCCAAAGTAGACGTCATTCTGATCCCGATTCATCGGGAGAAGAATCTTGAAATAGAATGTCATTCCCGAGTTTAGTTATTGGGAATCCAGTCCTTGAAAGTCTTAATCTTATAAACAAAATTGTAGCTGCAGAGCGATAGCTCTGCTAAAACATGGCTTAAGTTAACGGGGTAAACATATATGAAAAAAATAATAATAAAATCAGGCAAAGTATCAATGGAAGCGGAATTGAACGACTCAAAAACATCCGAGCTGATTTATATCTCGCTTCCCATGGAATGTGATGCCAATACATGGGGCGAAGAAATTTATTTTCCGATACCTGTAAAAGCGAAATTAGAAAATGGCGTAAGTGCAGTAAAAGAAGGCGATTTAGGATACTGGCCTCCGCAAAATTGTTTCTGCATGTTCTTCGGTAAAACCCCGGTATCTACAGACGACGAAATCCGACCTGCCTCCGCAGTATCACCACTCGGCAAAATGCTTGGCAATCCCAAAGAATGGAAAAAAGTCCACGCCGGCGATAAAATAACAATCGAAAAAATTTAATGGGGACGGTTCTAATTATTTAAGCTTACAAGCAAAAGTAGATAATAAAAAGCTATTTGTCTTTATTTTAAAGTGAAAAAATATCAAAGGACAAAAGTATAAACTAACTATCTAACCACGTCCCCCAAGACGCCCCCCAAGACATTTGCAGTCCCCTATTGACTTTTAAAATATTTTGAGTAAAATTACTCAGTATACTGAGCAAATAATAATAATAGGAGTAAAAATCATGCTTAAAAGACTTATTTTTAATGAATTATTAAAAAGGTTTCAAGAGAAAAGACATTTTATTCAGGTACTTGCGGGTCCCAGGCAAACAGGTAAAACAACGCTTGCAAGACAAGTTATGGATGCTATTGATATGTCCAGTCACTATGCTACAGCTGATGAACCTGTATTAAAAGACAGAATATGGATAGAACAACAGTGGGAAACAGCTCGAATCAAATTAAGCGGTTCTACAAAGAAAACACTCCTCGTCTTGGATGAAATTCATAAAATACCGCAATGGTCTGAAACAGTAAAACGCTTATGGGATGAAGATACTTCTGAAAACAGACATTTGCATGTTATATTGCTTGGTTCATCGCCGCTACTCGTTCAAAAAGGCCTTAGTGAAAGTCTCACCGGACGTTTTGAAATAATTCCTATAACACATTGGTCATTTGCTGAAATGAATAAATCTTTCGGATGGGATGTTGACAAATATATTTTCTATGGCGGATATCCGGGCAGTTCAGTTCTAATTAAAGACCATATGCGATGGACAAATTATATATTGGAATCATTAATAGAAACAACTATATCAAGAGATATACTATTAATGGCAAGGGTAGATAAGCCGGCTCTTCTACGTAGATTATTTCAACTGGGGTGTAATTATTCCGGACAGATTCTTTCTTATCAAAAGATGTTAGGTCAACTACAGGATGCAGGTAATACTGTCACTCTTGCCCACTATCTCAATTTACTTGAAGGAGCAGGTTTAATTGCGGGACTGATAAAATATGCCGGTCAACGTGTGCGTCAGAAAAGTTCGAGTCCAAAATTCCAAGTGCTTAATACAGCTTTGATGACTGCTCAGTCAAAACTTACATTTGCAGAAGCTAAGAAAGATACTGAATTTTGGGGAAGATTAGTTGAATCGTGTATCGGCGCATCTTTGTTAAATGGAGTTAAAGGTACAAATATCGAGTTATTTTACTGGGCAGGACATAATCGTGAAGTTGACTTTGTTTTATATAACGGAAAATCCGTTATAGCAATAGAAGTTAAAAGCGGACGAAAAAGGATTAATCTTTCCGGAATGGAGTTATTCTCAAAAAATTTCAAAGTTAAAAAAAATTTATTAGTAGGAACAGGTGGTATCCCAATTAAGGAATTCCTTTTAACATCTCCGGAAGAGTGGTTTAAATAATTAAATCTCGTATCCCAGTAATGGAATTCGTCATTCCTGTGAAACTTGTCCTCGCGAAAGTGGGGAACGGGAATCCTGTAGTTGCAAAGCTTGCTTTGTTTATTTGAATAAGCGAATTCCGCCTGATCCCGTTTCTAACCTCGCCGAAGTTATCTTAGAACGTAGGCGGGCATCGGAAGTGGCGGGCGTGCAAACTTTAAAGGGGACGGTTCTAATTATTGAGCAACTACAGATGCCCCTATTAAATACTTGTAATTGAAGCGATTATTTGTTATAATCATATCATAATATGAAGCGATTAGTTGTGGTATTCGCTTCATAAGGCAGAAAAAATATTATGAAAAAGTATATTTGGGAATCCAAAAATTGGCATAAGTTTGAATTTGATTATAAGACTATTATGGAGTTGCTTTCCAAAGCGCGTCTTATACAAGGAAATCTTCTAGGAAAAGTATCCGCTCTTGATATACATCTCGAAACAGAGGCACAGGCAGCAGTACTAGTAGAAGAGGCGGTGCGTACTGCGGAAATCGAAGGAATGAAACTGAACAGGAACGCTGTGCGTTCATCAGTAGCAATAAAATTAGGGCTTCCTCATGGTTTTGGTGTAAAAATTGAAAGAAATGTAGATGGATTAGTGGATGTTTTGTTAGATGCAATACGTTCGCATAATAAACCGTTAACGCTTAAACGATTAAATGGCTGGCATGCTGCATTGTTCCAGACAGGATATTCAGGATTACATAAAATTCATGTCGCCGAATTACGGGATAACTCTCCTATGCGTGTAGTTTCCGGTCCAATTGGCAAAGAAAAAATACATTTCGAAGCCCCATCTCACACACAAATGAAAAATGAAATAAAGCTTTTTCTTGATTGGTGGAATTGTTCATTAGGGAAAACTGATGGAATCCTTCGCGCGGCTTCAGCACATCTTCGTTTTTTAACCATTCATCCTTATGAAGACGGTAACGGAAGAATAGCCAGAGTTCTTACAGATATGGCACTTGCTCAGGACGAGAAAAGCAATATTAGGTTTTACAGTATATCATCCCAAATTATGAAAAAACGGAATGAATACTATTCAATACTTGAAAAAGTTCAAAATTGCCGAATAGATGTAACAAACTGGTTTGTCTGGTTTTTAGAAACTTTTACTAAGGCTGTTGATGATTCTCAAAATATAATTGCAAATGTATTTAGAAAAGCTGAATTTTGGAAAGAACATCAGCATACAACCTTAAATGAAAGACAAAGAAAAGTCATAGAAAAACTACTTGAATCAGATTCGGAAGGTTTTAAAGGCGGACTTACTACAAGAAAATATGTAGGTATTACAAAAACCAGTAGAGCCACAGCTTTCAGGGAAATTGATGATTTGAAGGAAAAAGGTATTATTCGCTATGTAGGCGGCAAAGGCCGTAGTGTTAGTTACGAGATTAACTGGTAAAAAGGGGACGGTTCTAATTATTGAGCAACTACAGCTGTCTCCTAAAATTTAGGTGTCATTTTTGGGAAAGTGAAAAAATAACAAGGGATAAAAGTATAAACTAACTATCTAACAACGTCCCCTATAACGGTAACGATAGCAGTGAATAGGAGGAGCAAATGTCAAAATTAAATGAAATAAGAAAAAAAGCTATTGAAATACTAGGACGACCCGAATATAAAGCAGGCTTACGTTTTTCTCTTCTTGTTGATAAAATTGCCGAAGAAACAGGTGATAATCTTAATACAATAAATGGTAGTACATACAATATGCCAAATGAAATGCCAGATTCAATTGCAAGACCACAAAGAGGACTTTTTATACTCAAAAAAAATCTGAATTATGTTTCGGAAAAAGAAAATGAAACATCTGATAAATACTCAGATGCTTTTAAAGAAGAATCAGTATATGAACCTGTAAAAGAATATTTACTTGGAAGAAGTGAGTTTACCCATGCAATTGTTATTGGAGGTGCAATTTTTGGAAAAAAGTGGGGAACACCTGATATTATGGGTGCAATAAGGGTAAGTTCCGATGCAATCTATCAACCGCCTCTCGAAATTGTTGCTGTTGAAGTAAAAGGTAATAATTATTCTCCTGTTGAGGCACTCGGGCAAGCGATGGCGTATAAACTCTTTGCCCATAGAACATGGCTTGTATTACCAGAAAGTGATGATATCGATAGGATAGAAGGTATTGCTATGTCATCAAATATAGGTCTCGTAGTATTTAATTATAAAAACGGTCAGTTTATTTTTGAAACACTCAATCGTCCTATAACTGGTAATCCTGATGCAGAAGAAGTAAATAATATATTGAATGTATTAAAGGAAAAAGCTAGACATAAGTATAATGAAATGGTTAAGAATGAAAAATAAAAAAAAGTAAGACAAGGGGATATACTACAATAAAAAGTTAAGAGCAAATATAAAGGGGACGGTTCTAATTATTGAGTAACTACAGATGTCTCCTAAAATTTAGGTGTCATTTTTGGGAAAGTGAAAAAATAACAAGGGACAAAAGTATAAACTAACTATCTAACAACGTCCCCTATGCCTTGCCTCTATGCCTGCGGATTTTTTACCTGTTACTCGAGTTCTATTCCCAGAAGATAAAGATTTGAAAGACAGTGGATGTTCTCTTCCTTTTATTTATTGTGAGCGTGCATTTGTTTATATGGATATAAAGTTATACGATGAAGCCATAAAAGATTGTAATAAAGCAATAGAATTATATCCAAAAAACACAGAAGCTTACTATGCTCGAGGACTTGCATATGATAGAAAAAGTGAATATGATAGTGCGATTGAGAATTACACAAAAGCAATAGAATTTAATTTGAAAACTATTCAACCCACGCCATCGTTTATTCCAGATTCTTATGTGTATGCCTACTACAACCGAGGGATTATATATAGTAAAAAAGGTGATAGAGATAGAGCAATAAAAGATTTAAAAAAAGCAGTTGATTTGAGAAGTCAAGAAGCAAGAAAAACATTAAAAGAATTTTTTGACATTGATTATTAAAATAACATGAATTTTAAATCTAAAAAGCATATTTTATTAACTGGTGCTGGATTTACACGTAACTTTGGTGGATTTCTTGCTGATAAAATGTGGGAAAAAATATTTAATAATAAGGAACTTCAGACATATAATTCATTAAGAAAACACTTGATGAATACTTTCGATTTTGAATCTGCTTATTATGAAGTTATGAAAAATAATTATTATAAACTAGAAGAAAAAAATGTCTTTACTAAGTCAATTGAAAAAGCTTATAACGATATGGATAATATTTTAAGGAACTGGATATTTAGAACAGATTCACCTTTTCCAGTTAATCATTATAAAGTTGATGAGTTAATAAATAAATTTAATGGCAGTAAACAGCAAAAAGGATTTATTTTTACTTTAAATCAGGATATTTATTTGGAAAGAAAATATATAAATGGCGAAAGGTTTTATATTCCCGGAATTCCAAATCGTACAGATTTTTTTGATGCAGGTAGTAATTTCCGTTCAAATCAACTTTTGGATGGAAAAGATTATTGGCAATTACCTAATGAAACAGAACTTCAAAATATTAAAGATAAAGAATTTAATTCAGGAACAAATTTTTACTATATTAAATTACATGGTTCAATTAATTGGAGAGGATCATCCGGAAAACCTTTATTAGTAATCGGTTTGGATAAAGAAAGACAAATCGATAATGAGCCGCTATTATCTTGGTATTACGAAATATTCAAAAATATTTTATCACAAGATGATATGAGGTTATTAGTAATAGGATATGGTTTTAAGGATGAACATATAAACACCATAATTAGAGATTCAGTAGTAAATCATGGATTAAAATTATTTATTATAAATCCAGAAAGTTTTAAACAATTTAAACTCTCATTACATACGCCAAACCCAACAAATTACTGCAAAAATATTTTATCTGGAATTTATAATTATTATTCTTATACTTTGAAAGATATTTTTCCACCTGATCAGTCGGATACTCAGATATGGAAGGATATAAGAGAAAATTATTTTCAATAAATAAGGGAAAAATGTGTCCGGGGAGAAAAGGAACAATTCTAATTTTTTTAATCCCCCTTTTGGCTGTCAATGAGCGAGTAGCCCGCCAATCCGCCAACCGGCGGACTATTATATTTAGGCGGGTTAAACTAGGGGGAAGACAGATTCGCGTTTAAATTTAGTCCGATAACTTGACAAATTACTGTCAAGTTATTATAATTATAAAAATTGAAATTGTTAAAAATACCTGTTTGTCATTCCCGAATGTTTTTTATCGGGAATCCATACCTATGAGAGTATAGATTCCTGCTTCCGCAGGAATGACACCCCACAGACCTTTTAAATAGTTTCATTATTAAAAATGTAATCATGGAGGGTTTTAGCATGTCGAAGGAAAATTTATTTGATTTGAAAGGGAAAATTGCGGTTGTTACCGGTGGCGGAGGAGTGCTTTGCGGTGATATCGCGAAAGGTTTGGCTGCATGCGGCGTAAAGGTAGCAGTATTGGATTTAAAAAAGGAAGCGGCAGAAAGCGTTGTAAACGATATTAAGAAAAATAACGGTGAAGCAATCGCAGTGGTTTGCAATGTTTTGGAACGCGCAAGTATTGAGCAGGCATGTGAGCAGGTTATAAAGGCATACGGCCAGCCGAATATTTTAATTAACGGCGCCGGCGGAAACAGTCCCAAGGCAACTACTTCCAAGGAACAGCTTTCAGTAGCAGATTTAAAAAATAAGACAGAAAACTTTAAGACATTTTTTGACCTTACCCCGGAAGGAACGCAGTTTGTTTTCAATCTCAATTTTTTAGGGACATTATTACCAACTCAGGTTTTCGGGCTTAAAATGGCAGAAAACGGCGGCGGCGTTATGCTTAATGTTTCTTCAATGAATGCGTTCAGGCCGCTTACAAAGATTCCGGCATATTCCGCAGCTAAAGCAGCGGTTTCAAATTTTACGCAGTGGGCATCGATGCATTTGGCGCCGGTTAATATCCGCGTGAATGCGATTGCACCCGGATTTTTCCTAACCGAACAAAACAGATTTTTATTAACCGAACAGAAAACAGGAGAATTGACACCAAGGGGCAAGTCGATTATTGCACATACGCCGATGTCACGTTTTGGCGTTCCTGAAGATTTGTTCGGGACTATTATATGGTTGTTATCCGACGCGTCTAATTTTGTTACCGGTATCGTAGTTCCTGTTGACGGCGGATTTTCTGCGTATAGCGGCGTGTAATTGGAGAGACGATTACACAGATTATGAAAAGAGATTACACAGATTAGGGCATGTCTTTAAATCACCGTAAATTTGTCCTGAGCATGGACGAAGGATCGGTTTTAGAAAGTTCGTCATTCCCATGAAAATGGGAATCCAATAAATGCGAAGACTGGATTCCCGATAACAAATTTCGGGAATGACGGTCAAGTTACAAAATATTTTTTTATTTTGATTTAATCTGTGTAATCGGTGTAAGTAATCTGTGTAATCATTTTCCAGGAGGAAATATGGCGAAAGCGAAAAATGTATTGATAGCACAGTCGGGCGGACCATCACCGGTAATTAATAATTCTTTGCGCGGGATAATTGAGACCTGTAAGATGTTTCCGGATAAATTCGGGACCATTTATGCGGGTTATCACGGGATAGAAGGCGTTCTCAAAGAAGAGCTTCTTAATTTAAGTGCGCAGGATGAAGGCGAAATTTCACTTTTAAGAAATACACCTGCCGCGGGTTCTATTGGAACATGTCGTTATAAATTAAAAAAAGACCAGCAGGAAGATTTACAGCGAGTTATAGATGTTTTAAAAGCCCAGAATATAGGATATTTCTTTTATATCGGCGGTAATGATTCAATGGATACCGCGCATAAAGTAAGCGTTCTGGCAAAAGAAAAAGGGCTGGATTTAATTGCGGTTGGTGTTCCTAAGACAATAGATAATGATGTCGGCGACTCCGAGTTTAAACTTATTGACCATACGCCGGGATACGGAAGTGTTGCAAAATTCTGGACTTGCTATATACAAAACGCTAATGAAGAAAATGCAGGTTCTTCGCCTGCAGATCCGGTTTTAGTAGTTCAGGCGATGGGCAGAAAAATAGGTTTTATTCCGGCAGCAGCGAGATTAGCTGACACCAAAAGAGAATTGCCATTACAGATTTATATGACAGAATCAGGTATCGGTATTAAGGAATTGGCAGATAACGTTAACGATCAGTTAAAGAAAACCGGCCGGGTAATAGTTGTAGTAGGCGAAGGGTTTCCTGTCGGCGATTTGGGTGAAAGCAAAGATGCGTTTGGGCATACTCAGTTTAGTGCAAGTAAAATCACGGTTGAACAAGCAGTGGTAAATTATTTAAATAAAGAAGGTTTAAAAGCACGGGGTTCGGCACGCGGCCAGGTGCCCGGTACAGACCAGCGGCACGCTATGGTTTATGCATCCAATGTAGATTTAGACGAAGCGTACAGATTAGGACAGAAAGCGGCTCTTATTGCAATTGAAGACGGTAATGGATTTATGTCTACAATTTTAAGGAAGCCCGGTTTAATATATAATGTTGAATATGACAAGGTAGGATTGGAGAAAGTGGCTAATTCAGAACGTTCATTTCCTGATAAATGGTTAACTAAGAATAGAATTGATGTTACGGACGATTTCGTTAAGTATGCAAGGCCGTTAATCGGCGAGGATTGGGTAAGCATACCTTTAATAGACGGCAGGATGCGTTTTGCCAAATTCAAACAAATATTTGCCGATAAAAAGTGTCCCGAATATATTCCACAGACATTTAGGAAATAAAGCAAGCCGAGCCCAAACCTCCGCCTACGTTAAAACTACGGCGAGACAAGGCGCATTGGGCTCTGGTGGTTAATTTGAGGTTATAAAAGACATAATGTATCGTGACCCCTTGCATAGTCATCCGAAAATCTGGATTTGCCCCCTGTAGTTTTTTTTCAAAACGACCGAAAAATAACTAAACACAGGGGGTTGTTTACTCGTCCGTTCCAGTTGGTACGGACTCCGTGAACAAATATGCTTCGGGGTTAATTCAACCGCGGAAGCGGTTGAATTAAGGAGAAAATATGAGTGATCCGGCACAAGCACTTAGAGATTTTAAAAAAGAGAAGGATTTTTTAATTGGTATTGATTCCGACGGATGCGCATTTGATACGATGGAGATTAAGCATAAGGAATGTTTTACTCCCAATATTATTAATGAATGGGATTTGCAGGCGGTTTCCAAGTATGCGCGTGAAGCATCGGAGTTTGTGAATCTGTATTCCAAATGGCGCGGTATCAACCGCTTTCCCGCGCTGATTATGGTTTTTGACCTTTTAAGCGAGCGAGAAGAAGTTAAAAAACGCAGCGTTGAGATGCCTAAAGTTGATTCACTGAGAAAGTGGATAGAGAAAGAAACTAAATTGGGTAATCCTGCACTGGAAAAAATAGTTAAGGAAACAAATGATCCGGTTCTTACAAGAACTTTGAAATGGTCTAAAGAGGTTAATAATACAGTTGCTAAATTTGTACGCGGGGTACCGCCGTTTCCATTTGTAAGAGAAAGTTTGGAAGCTATGTCAAAGATAGCTGATATTATTGTCGTTTCGGCTACACCGGGCGAAGCTTTAGTCCGTGAATGGAAGGAACATGGAATTGACAAGTATGTTAAAGTGATCGCCGGGCAGGAGATGGGCACAAAGAAAGAACATCTTGCAATTGCAGTAGAAGGCAGGTATGATAAAGATAAAGTTTTGATGATTGGTGATGCAAACGGAGATATGAAAGCGGCACATGTAAACAATGTACATTTTTATCCGATTAATCCTGGTAAAGAAGATGCTTCTTGGGAACGGTTATATATAGAGTCGCTGAAAAAGTTTACTGAAGGTAAGTATGCAGGTGAATATGAAAAGAAACTAATAGCCGAGTTTAATACTTATTTACCCGAAACGCCACCCTGGAAATAGTAACCCCATTAGAGAACATTATTCTATACTCGGTTTACGTAACAGTGGCATTAAACTATTATTTACTTGATATAATATGCCACTGATTTTGATACTGTATCATAATGTAGTTGCCGATATTCTCATCTTTTAAGTGGTAATATTTTGTAATGAAAAAAAGCTTTGTAAAACGAAAAAATCGCTTAACAAGTTAAGCAACTACAATTCTTAATAAAATGGGACTATTATACAGTTTGTTTATTGGTGGTTTTTTCTAATGGGGCGAGTCTAATATGATAATTTTAGCTGATGAAAATATTCCTTATGTCAAGGAGTCGTTTGGCACGTTAGGGCAGACAATAATTATGTCCGGGCGTTTAATAACGTCGGAAATTATTAAACAAAACAATGTTGATGTTTTGATTGTCCGTTCAATTACAAAGGTATGTCCGGAACTCCTTGAAGGCAGTCCGGTCAGGTTTGTAGGTACCGCAACTATAGGAACCGACCACGTAGACATTCCTTACCTAAAGAGTAAAAATATAAAGTTTGTAAGTGCACCCGGTTCAAATGCCAATTCGGTAGCGGAATATATTACCGCTGCTCTTCTTTTTTTGGCCAAGAAAAACAATTTTAAACTTAAAGATAAAACGTTAGGGATAATCGGGGTAGGACAAGTGGGCAGCCGGGTGGCAATAAAAGCTGAGGCAATGGGTATGAACGTTCTTTTAAATGACCCCCCTTTGGCACGGATTACCGGTGAATGGAAATATTTGCCTTTGAAAGAACTTATGACAGCAGATATACTTACTCTGCATGTGCCTCTTAATATGGAAGGGCAGGATGCTACGTATCATATGGTTAATGAGGGTTTTTTGGCGAAGATGAAATCGGATAGTATGCTCATTAATAGTTCGCGTGGGGCTGTAGTGGATAATAACGCTCTAAAAAATGTTCTTAAAAATAAAAGATTGTCCGATGCGGTGCTCGATGTCTGGGAAAAGGAACCGTCTATTGATACGGAACTTGTCAATCTTGTGGCCCTGGGTACACCGCATATTGCCGGTTATTCTTTTGATGGGAAAGTCAATGGTATGTTTATGATTTATGAAGCATTGTGCAAGTTTTTGGGAGTTCCTATCCAATGGAAAGTAGATAATATTCTTTCTGATAAGTCGCGGCCGCCAATAGTTTTTGATAATGAGAATTGTAATAATGAAAAAATAGATGATGCAGTTGACAAAATTGTCAGTCAGATGTATAATATACGGAAAGATGACCAGGACTTGCGAAAAATTGTTGAATTACCCGCGGACGCGCAGGGTCCTTATTTTGATAATTTAAGAAGAAAATATGCGGTTCGCAGAGAATTTAAGAATGCAGATGTGAAATTGCCACGGGAAGATAGAGAATTATCAAAAATTTTATTATCATTAGGATTTAAGATAATAAATTAGAAGCGGATTCGGATGAAGGATTGCTGATTTATAGACTGTATCACAATCGCAAAAAGATCGTCATTCCCAAATGACCCTATTGGGAATCCATAGAATTATATTGTCGTAAAAATCTGGATTCCTGCTTTTCAGACTGTGTCGCAATTGTTAATAAATGTATTTCGTTTTCCATTTTGTAGCAGCAAAGCGTAATCTTTGCCATGTTTTAGCAGAGCTATCGCTCTGCAGCTACAATTTTGGAATTATGACACAGTCTGTTTGCAGGAATGATAGTAAAAATCTGGATTCCGTATCATTCAAAAATATATTTTAAGTGGTAATAATATGATTATAGGTAAAGGATACGAAAATAGATTTTTAACAGATGACGAGATATTCGGCTTGATGTCTGAATCTATAGAGTCCGCTAATCTTTCCGGCAAGAAAGTATTGGTTATTATTCCTGACCATTCCCGGACCGCACCTATCGGAAAAATATTTAAGATACTATATAATTTGCTTGCCCATAAATCAGCATCGCTTGATTTCTTGATAGCTTTAGGTACACATCCGCCTATGACTGACGAACAGATTTATCATAGAGTGGAGATAACTGCCGAGGAACATAAACAGAAGTATTCAAAAGTTCGTTTTTTCAACCATCATTGGAAAGACCCCGATGCGCTTACCACATTAGGGACAATATCAAAAGAAGAAATTGCAAAAATTACAGATGATACATTTAGCATGCCGGTAAAAATAGTTGTGAATAAAAAGGTGCTGGATTATGACCACCTGCTTATTATAGGACCTGTTTTCCCTCACGAAGTAGTCGGTTTTTCAGGAGGTAACAAATATATTTTTCCGGGTATAGCAGGACAGGAAATTATTGATTTCTTCCATTGGTTAGGAGCTGTAATTACCAATCCTTTAATAAACGGTCATAAATATACTTCAGTACGAAAAGTAATTGATTGTGCAGTTTCACATTTGTCGGTTAAACGCAGCGCATTTTGTCTTGTTGTTAAAGGTGAAGA
Organism: Elusimicrobiota bacterium; assembly: GCA_003452965.1. Taxonomy (GTDB): domain Bacteria; phylum Elusimicrobiota; class UBA8919; order UBA8919; family UBA8919; genus UBA9627. Next base: position 13,653 of record DMMW01000032.1, on the reverse strand, counting down.
ACTTGCCGGTTTATATTATAGTTCACCTGAAGAAGCATGGTCAAAAGCCGCGGATTTATCAGATAAAGTACATATTACATATAAAGACAAACCATTCCATACCGTTCTTTCATGTGCCCCGAAGATGTACGATGATATATGGACAGCCGGTAAATGTATGTATAAATTGGAACCTGTGGTAGCGGATGGCGGAACATTAATTATTTATGCACCGCATATAGATGAGATAAGTTACAGTCATGGTAAAATTATTGATATGATAGGTTATCATACACGGGATTATTTTGTTAAGCAATGGGATAAGTTCAAAAATTATCCGTGGGGTGTTGTGGCTCATTCTACTCATGTAAGAGGGATCGGCACTTATGAAAATAATATAGAAAAGCCAAGAGTTAATGTGGTTTTAGCAACAAAAATTCCTGAAGAACGATGTCGCAAAATTAACTTGGGATATATGGACCCGGATAAGATAAACATAGATGATTATAAAAATAAAGAAGACAAAGGAATTTTGTACGTAGCCAAAGCCGGTGAGATACTGTATAGATTAAAGAGTCCGTCATTCCCATGAAAATGGGAATCCACAGGTGAGGGTGTATTATAGCATATAATAGATTCCTGCTTTCGCAGGAATGACGGTCAAAATTTGGATTCTTGCTTTCGCAGGAGTGACAGTCAAAATTTGGATTCCTGCTTTCGCAGGAGTGACAATCTTCAAATCTGTAATTTTTGAATCTTTTAATTCTGACTTTTGTAAAGGGGGTTGTAATAATGGATAAGGCAGATATTGGTTTAATTGGTTTAGCAGTAATGGGTGAAAATTTAGTGCTTAACATTGAGAGTAAAGGTTTTACGGCTGCTGTTTACAACCGCACAGTTGAAAAAGTGGACAAATTTGTTCAAGGCAGGGCAAAAGGTAAAAATATAATAGGTACGCATTCTATTAAAGAATTACTGGAGTCACTTAAAAGACCGCGCAAAGTTATGCTTATGGTTAAAGCCGGTGCCGCAGTAGATGATTTTATTAACCAATTAATACCATTAATGGAAAAAGGCGATATTATTATTGATGGTGGAAATTCCCATTTCCCGGATACTATCCGTAGGACAAAATATTGTGAGGAAAAAGGGCTATTATATATAGGTACAGGCGTATCCGGTGGCGAAGAGGGCGCTTTAAAAGGTCCAAGTATTATGCCCGGAGGGTCACCTGATGCATGGCCGCATGTTAAGCCAATTTTCCAGAAAATTTGTGCGAAGACCGAAAAAGGTGAGCCATGTTGCGAATGGGTAGGTGAAAATGGTGCAGGTCATTTTGTCAAGATGGTACATAACGGTATTGAATACGGCGATATGCAGATGATTTGTGAAGTTTACCAGATTATGAAAGAAGGACTGGGTATGACCAATCAAGAAATGCATCAGATTTTTACTGATTGGAATAAAGGCGAACTTGATTCATATCTTATTGAGATAACCAGAGATATTCTTGGCTATAAAGATAAAGACGGCAATGAAGTAATTGATTTAATTCTTGATACCGCCGGTCAAAAAGGTACAGGCAAATGGACGTCAATGGAAGCATTGAATTTGGGCCAGCCATTGACACTAATAGGCGAGGCTGTTTTTGCAAGGTGCTTGTCGGCATTAAAAGACGAAAGAGTAGAGGCTTCTAAAGTCTTATCAGGTCCTAAAGAAAAATTTAAAGGTGATAAAAAGAAATTTCTTGATGATTTGAAACAGGCATTATATGCTTCAAAGATTATCAGTTACGCACAAGGTTATCAGCTTATGCATGCGGCTGCATCTGAATATAAATGGAACTTGAATTATGGCGGTATCGCATTAATGTGGCGCGGTGGTTGCATTATCCGCTCGGTTTTCTTAGGCAAGATAAAAGAGGCATTTGATAAAAATCCGAACCTTAAGAATTTATTGTTAGATCCGTTCTTTAAAGATGCCGTATTAAAAGCACAACCGTCATGGAGAAGGGTTTTAACAGAAGCTATTAATTTAGGTGTACCGGTACCTGCACTGTGTACCGCATTGAACTTTTTTGACGGATATCGCAATAAGCGTCTACCGGCGAACTTGCTTCAGGCACAACGCGATTATTTCGGTGCGCATACTTACGAAAGAGTTGATAAACCGAGAGGCGAGTTTTTCCATACAAATTGGACAGGCGAAGGTGGAGATACAGCTGCGTCAGTGTATAAAGTATAGTTTAAATAGTGCGGGTAGTGCGGTAGTGCGATAGAATTTTTTGTAACCTAATCTATCCCGCTATCCGGCTATCGCGCAATATCACAAGGGGTGTTTATGAATTCTAGTTGGGAAAAGTATATGAAGTTGGGGATAATTCATTTTATGATTTATCCCGAAGTTATGAAGGGTGAAGGTCCAATAATTGAAACGCTCGGCAAAATTTTAAGTGATGAGTTTTTTATGGCTGTTGAAGTAACACGGATGAAAGATGATAATGTCCGAGAACAGGCAAAAAAAATGCTGGAAGTAAGCCATATAGCTACGGCATACGGTGCACAGCCGGTATTATTGGTTAATAAACTAAATATAAACTCGCTGAATGATGCCGAACGCGTCAATGCAGTAAATGAAGTAAAGAAATGTATTGATGAAGCATCTTATTTAGGTGCAAAAGGAGTTGCAATATTATCAGGTCAACATCCCGGGGCAGATAAGGAAAAGGAAGCGGTAGAACAATTAAAAAAGTCGCTAAGAGAATTATGTGGGTATGCAAAAAAATATAACTTAAATTTTGAGTTGGAATCGTTTGATTTTGATATTGACAAAAAATGCCTGGTAGGGAAATCGGACTTAGCGGCAGAAATTGCAAAAGAAATAAGAAAGGATTACGACAATTTCGGCTTAATATTAGATTTGTCTCATTTTCCGATACAATATGAAGCTACTAAAACAGCTTTGAAAAATTGTGCTAAATATCTTACTCATCTACATATAGGTAACTGTGCGATGAAAGATAAAAGCCATTCTGCATATGGAGATCAGCACCCGAGGTTCGGAATATCCGGTGGAGAAAATGACGTAAAAGAATTAAAGGAGTTTTTTGAGGTATTATTTGATATTGGTTTTCTAAAAGAAGTAAAGGACGAAAGCCAATTACCAATAATCAGTTTTGAAGTGAAACCGCTTGCTGGCGAAAGCAGCGAACTTGTTATGGCGAATGCCAAGCGTGTTATGAAATTGGCATGGGCGGCAATAGCGGGATAGTGCCTGCCCGCCGAAGGTTCCCTGTCCGCCGAAGATGTGTCAGCAATATGGCGAATAGCCATGATTATTGATGACACGTTTATCGAAGGCGGAAGTGGCGGGGGATAGCGGGATTGAATAGTTGGTATCAAAACAAAATTTTATTTTTTTTATTTTTTTCTTGATTTATAAAAAAAAATTATTATAATAAATTTCGAACAAAATCAAATGTTAAGTCGTCTATATAAATAATAGTGTTTGTCCGCCAAAGAAGTAGTGGCGGGGGATAGTGGAATCGCACTAAAGCAATAGTAAGTGATTCGGTAGTAACAAATATTTCACAAAAATAGAAAAGTGTGAAGTGAAAAGAGAAGATACTTAAAAATAAATAGATTTAATAAATAATTTGTATGGCAATAAAGTTGATACAATGATATTAAGTATCTATTTCAAACGTAATAAGGTATAAATTGAATTATGAAATTTTTTAAAACATTTTTTCTCACCTTTTTATCAGGACTGTTGTTAACAATCCTTAGTTCTAATCTTTTATTTAGTGATACTTGGTCGCTAACCAGCGATACCAATTTTAATGCCGGTACACTAAAAAAAGTGATTGTTGAAGGTAGTGGTGATACTGCTAGTGTGAAGTTAGCTACTCCCTCAGAGGGTTCTTGGTATGACAGTAGCTGGTTATATAGAAAAAAATTAGGAGTAGCACATTCTACAGCTACTCTCGTAGATGTCCAGGTTTTTCTGCCGGTAGGTGCGGGCGAGGGATATCTTAATATTGCTGATTTGGTTAATGCTGGCAAAGTTAAAAGTGATTATGGCGATATTAGGTTTGCAGATAGTAATGGTACGACTTTATTGCCTTATTGGGTATATTATACTACCTATGCACCTGTTGGTACACTGCAAGGTTTTTGGGTAAGGATACCTTCTATACCTGAAAATGCAGATAAGGGAATATTTATGTATTATGGGAACTCAAGTACCGGTACAACTTCTTCCTTTACTAATACAATGACTAAGATATCGTCATTAACCGCGTTTGGTAACCCTGATGCACGATTGAAAGGTTTATGGCATTTTGACGAAGGAACCGGAGTCGCCGGTGCTATTACTTCTGATGCTTCAGGAACCGGGAATAACGGTACCCTTAGCGGTGCTTTTTCATGGTTGTCTTCTGGAGACGGAGGCAAATTTAGTACCCTAAGCACTGAAACGGTAAAGTTTCAAACAGGCAGTGCTTTAGATTTTACCGCTGCAGGATCAGTTAATTGCGGTACAAATTCCAGTTTAGCTTTTACTAATGCGTATACTTTAATGACGTGGGTATATTTTAATACTACAAACCTCAGTGGTTATCCTGAATTAATAGGCAGGTCAAATTACGTGTTATACTTAACACCTGCTGCTACCGGTATAGCGATAACCGGAAAATATAAATATGAACTGAATGCCGGAGATACAAACCTTATAACAGTTTATTTGCCTACAGTTGTTGCTAATACAAATGAATGGTATCATTTAGTATTAACATTTGATAAAGACGGAGCAGGTAATAATATAAAAATTTATTTAAATGGACAGGAAGCCGCTTCCACAGCTGCTGTCAAAGCAAGCAGTGGTACCGCTTCAGCTACGTTTAGAATAGGTACCTTTGCCATGATGGATGAAGTTGCTGCATATAATGTTGCATTATCTTTTGAAGAAATAATGGCGCATTATGAAAGAAGAAAATACATGCCTGTTACACCATATTTGAGTGATGTGGGACCTGAAGTCGGTCCTTGGGTAACAAGTTCTGCATATGAGTTAATAGGTACTTTTACTTCGCAGACATTGGATACCGGATATGTACCCGGCGCGGAATGGGAAACCATTACATGGTCGCCTGCATCACAAACGGCAGCAGGTACATCTTTAAAGTTCCAATTGGCAAGTAATAATAATAATAGAACGTGGATATATCACGGTCCTGACGGTTCTACAACCACATATTATTCCAATCCTACAACTGATGCTACAATCTGGTTTAATCATGATGGACATAGATATTTAAGATGCAAAGCATATTTATTAAGTGATACATATGGTACGGTAACGCCGACATTTGAAGATGTAAGTATCACATATGTTTTACCGCCGTCAACACAGACAGCAACCACAATAGCGGCAGGTCAGGCGGGTACCGTTGATGCTTATTGGTTAAAGTTATCTATACCTGCAGAGACAGTAACACAAAATGTAAAATATACATTGACTAACAAAACTTCACCATCAACCTGTTTACAAGGTGAACCAATTCAGGCGATAAAATCATACGAGATAAAAGCCGAAGATGCCGATACCGGTGAAATAGTAAAAAAAATCGGCGGCTTGATTACTATAACTATGATGTGCAGAGCAAGTTGGTCTGCAGTAGATGGCAAATATTATGTTGATAATACTTATCCAGCTGTTTCATTAGATGATGCACCAACAAAATTAGCAATAGCACATTTTGACGGGGTTAAATGGCAGATAGTCGGTGGTACTGTAACTGTAACTGATGATAAAGCTACTATAGTTGCAAAAATATCGCATTTATCGGAGTATGGAATAGTAGTTAAACCAGCCGCAGGACTTTTGCCTGCTTTAAGCGTTGGTCCAAACCCGTTTACACCGATGAGTACTGACGATAGGTTTAATAAAGTATATTTTACTTTTACTAATGATAATGCTGAAGAGGTTGTTTTAAAAATATATAATATGTTAGGAAAGATTATTAAGACAGTAACTTTTGCTGGTATAGCGAATACATTCTGGGATGGTACGGATGATAATGATGAAGTTGTAGATGGTGGAGTGTATTTGTATCAAATAAAAGTTGGCAGTACGGTCATTGGAAAAGGACCTGTAGTGTTAGCAAA
>DMMW01000032.1:0-7341 GCA_003452965.1 Elusimicrobiota bacterium | reverse complement strand
GATTTGGGAACAGGGGCGCGTCCTTTAGGTATGGGTAATGCTTTTGTCGCTGTCGCAGATGATGCCAATACTGTATTATACAATCCTGCTGGTTTGGCACAGTTAAAACGGGAAGAAGCAACTTTAACATATTCGCAATTGTATGTTGGTATAGATGGATTGAGTAGCGGTTTTGCTTCATATGTGCGTCCTATTAACAGAAAATACGGAAGTTTCGGGATTGGCTGGTATAATTTTACAACCAAAGATCTTTACAATGAAAATACAATATTACTTTCATACGGGTATCAAATACTTAGTCAGCAACCTATTTTATTCGGCGGTTTAAATTTAAAATACTTAGCTAAAGAATATAAAACTAATGAATGGACAGCGGTAAACCCGGTTTTTGCAAGCGGTACAACGGCTGACGGGTATTCGATAGATTTAGGTTTATTGTGTAAAGTAAATAAAATGTTGTCTTTAGGTCTTTCTATAGAAAATATTAACCAACCCGACATAAGCTTACAGTCAACCGATAAAGTTCCGATGAGTTATCGTGTTGGAGCCGCATATAAATTAAAAGAATTAGGACCGGTAAACAGTTTAACGATAACACTGGAAGATGCGAATATTTCTAAAACAAATACCATTCGTGCAGGTGCCGAAGGCTGGTTTATGGAAAATACATTGGCAGCAAGGTTGGGTTTTAGCAATAGAGACATCAGTTTGGGTGCTGGTTATGTATTTAAAATAAAAGATTCTGACGGTCAATTGGATTATGCCTTTATAAGCCCATTGAACTTTATTGATTCTGTTTCGGGAACCCACAGGATTTCTTTAGGTTTGAAATTTGGTGAATTATTAGAAGAAAGTGATGGATATGATGAAGAAGAGGAAGAAGCAGAAGGAGAAGAAGAGGAAGTAGAAGAAGCAAAAGAAGTCGTGCCGGCGGAGAAAGAGGGAATGGCGACTTCTAAACCGAGTGACGATAAGGAACTAAAAAAACAGGCAAGAAAGGTATACTTAGATGCAGTAAAACTTTATAGTAGAAAAACATATTTGAAAGCATTTGATAAATTCAGTTATGTTTTAAAATTGAACCCAAGTGACAGATTAAGTCCACGATATATTAATCGTATGCGAAGTAACATGGAGCAAACGGTAAATAAATTTAAAAAAGAAAAAGATTTACAATATGCAGTCGGATATATTAGTTATGTGGATAGTAAAATAGATATCGCAATAAATGTTTGGAAAAAATTATTGATTATTGATCCAAATAATCAGGAAGTAAAGGAATACCTAAATAAATATAGTAAAAAAGGTGCGCAACCTGCGGGTAATGTTCCTGAAGTAACTACGCCACAACAAGAAAGTCAACCAGCCCGGTTAGCTCCGAAACCGGAAGAGAAAAAACCCGAAGTACCAGTAAAACCGTCAGCTAATGAAGATGACGAGAATGAGGATGAGGAAGAAGAGGAAGAAGAGGAATGAAAAAAACATTTAAACAAATAATTTTAATTTTTATATTGCAATTTATTATAATTAACATCGCGTTTGCCGCAACAACTGTGAGGAGTACCCATACTTTAGATGGTGCGGCAGATCCCGTTTTCAGTAGTACTACTTTGGTATATAAATCGAAAGAGTATATTTGTGATAGTAGTGTTGCATTAGATCCTGATTATTGGGCAGCAAATCTAATGACGGATGATTATCCAATGCCTTGGGCGGATATTGCTCAATATATTACAGAAGCGCATTCTGCTCAGGGATTTATTGATTTATTTGTTCATGTGGATATGACACCGATAGTTAAATTGGCAGTCGGAGTGGTTCCTACCTGTTATGTTTACGGTGATCCGGACGATAGAAGCAAGCATGATTTAGTGGCTAGTGTTGATGGTGCATTGTATGATATGATAGATACTGATTGTAAAGGTGTTTGGGATACAAGTATTATTAGCGGCGCTATGAACAGTAATCAGTATATTGTATTTAGATTTGCTGTACCTTCATGGGTGCCTAAATCCTATAGAGTATTTTTGGGTCAAAGTAATTTAAAGCCGGCTAGGTCATCTTTGTCTTATTCAGATCGTTATGTTGTTAAAGTGTATACACCCATATTGTCTACGGGACCATATGCCTGTCCGGATATTCTTGTTCCAAGACGCTATAAATCGGAATACAACCCATCTAATAGAGCATATGATGTTCCTAAAATGACCAGGAGTGTTACAAAAAATGTTCCCGTAACATTTGATGCCTCAAAGTCAACGGATACTTCCGGTGCAAGTATTACAAAATATGAATGGGATTTAGATGGCGATGGTATATACGATTTGGAAGGTATGAATCCGGTATATACTTTTAGGTCAACCGGGACGTATACAATAAATCTTAAAATAACAACCAGCGATAATAAAGTATCCATTGCCAGCGGAACTGTCAATGCATCAAACCTGATTCCGCTTCCATTAACAATAACTGTTGTTGAAGCACCGGCATTCTGTACTTTATATCAGAATGCCCCGAATCCTTTTATAACATCCAAGAGCGCATATACCACATTTAATTATGATATTAAAGAAAATGCTTTTGTTACATTAAAAATATATACCGCCTCAGGTGAATTGGTTAAAACTTTGGTAGATGAATCAAGATTAGGGGGATTATATTCGGTAAGTTGGGATGGCACTAACGAAGACGGAAAAAAAGTGGCAAGCGGTGTATATATATATAATTTGAAAGCGGGAAGTTCAAAAGACACTAAGATAATGGCAGTAGTGAAGTGAAAAAGGTAGTGAGTAAGGTAGAGAGGTAGAGGGGAAGAAAGATAAAAAAATAGATGGTAGAGATTACAGATTAGAGGATTGTCATTCCTGCAAAAGCAGGAATCCAGAAAAAACAGTAGTACAAAATCTTCAAATCTTAAAATTGGAGTTATAGAGGCAAGTTAAAAGATTAAAATTATGTTAAGGAAAAAAATATCATTTTTAATAGTTTTAGTGCAGACGATATTGTTCAATAGCGTGTATATGTTTGCTTCGGATGCTAATGTCGGAACTACGGCTGCCAACTTTCTTAAGATAGATGCGGCAGCAAGACAATCTTCAATGGCAGGTGCATTTGTGGCAGTGGGCGATGATGTTAATACAATACAATATAACCCGTCAGGATTAGCAGGTTTGAGGAAACATGAATTAACCGCTTCATATATAGATTATTTGGCAGGACTTTCATATAGTTATGTGGGTTATATGCTCCCGTTACGTAAAACGCGTCTTGGGTTTAGCGGTGTGTCGTTTGGCGCAAAGATGCGTGAAGCGGATGGACAAGGTATTGAATTAGGGCAAATTATTGTAGGCAATGCATTATATACACTGACTATATCAAGGAAATATAACGACAATTTGTCATGGGGTTTCAATATTAAGGGAATAAGCACAAAGGTTGGTAAATATACCGGGTGGGCGTTTGCCGGCGATTTAGGTGTTATGTATAATCTTCCTGTTGAAGGTGTAACAGTTGGAACAGTAGTAAAAAATATCGGAACAAAGATACAGTTACTAAACGAAGAAGATCCGCTTCCGGTAAACTTTAGGATTGGAGTAGCAAAAAAATTGATAGATCCTAAGTTGGTTTTTGCTCTTGAAGCTGATAAATATAACGATAGTTTATTAAGATGGAATGCGGGGGTGGAGTTTGCACCTTTAAAAATACTTGCATTACGCGGTGGGTATAAAGTAGGTAAGGATTTAAACACATACACGTTCGGTACAGGTATTAGAATGAAACCTAAGGGTTTAGATGAATTTGAGTTAGATTATGCCTTCAATCCTATAGGAGCAATAGGAAATACCCACCAACTTACATTGATCACAAGATTTTAATATATATTTTGCGAAAGAAACTGTAAAATATAGCGGTGATAACTTTTTCGAAGTTCTCAAATAAATAAAATGAAAACGATAATTCCTATAATAATACTGGCAGTATTAGCAGGTTGTTCTTCGGTACGTTCAACAGCTAAAAGATATGATACAAGATTGACTACTATTGTTCATAATGTAAAGGGAGCGTATACCTATAATAAGCTGGATGTTGTATATAATCCTAATGAATGGATGCAGAGATACGCCGGAAATTATATAGATTCGGATTACTATTATATTGATAACTGGCTTAGGTTCAGGGCTTCTCCTAAAATCAATTGTACATTATATACAAGGACAGATCCATACGGGCATGAACAGGGTAATAATCAAATGTTTGGAAGGAAAGTGGTTTCTTTCGATATGAACTATGATATTACCTCTGATTTTCAGATACAAACAGGGGTTTCACAGCAGAATTACGAATACGACGCATATAATCCGCCATGGTCGGCTGAATACATGAGGACTGACAATGAACAATTGTTTACAGATTATAATAAGAGTTTTAAAAGGACCGACAGTGAAACCAAATTAGGTTTTAATCTGAGAAAACAATATTCAAATATTAGTGCAAATGTTTATTACGGCAATAGAGCGTATGTATATACAAAATTGGATGCAATTCCAGATTCCGCATCGTGGGACAGAAGATATGAAGGCAACTTTATAAAAAAAGATTATGTCAGAGGAGAAATGAATTGGCGGTTTTATTTTTCGCCTAAGTTTAGAGGTGCGATTGAGGGTAGGCTTACTCCGGACCTATTTACAAATGGGAATTGGAGTCCGTATGATTACAACAAATTACAACTAACAACATTTTATAAACTCAATAACAATTTAGAGTTACAAGTTGGTATTGCACGTCATAATTATGTGTATGGTGCGGTAAATCCATACAACCTACCTGCTTGGAGTGCTGATTTATATGATCCAACCTATTCAAAATTTATTACTAATTCTAATTACGAACGGAAGCAGGCAGTTGATGATGTTTGGATAGGATTTGAACTCAGGCCTTAATCTAATAAAGGTCAGAATCATATATAATGCATTTCAACCGTTGTTTAAACAACAGTAATATTCTGGATTATTTTCAATTTTAATGTTTTAAGAGCGATGATGAAAAAAATATGTTGCTGTATAATTTTCGTAGCGGTATTTTTAGGATTTTTTTATCAGGATAGTTATTCTGTTACAAAAAAAACAAAAAAGAAACGGAAAGTGGTTCAAAGTCAGCAAAATATTGTGTATCAAGGTGATAGAGTAGTATTTTATGATACAAGATATTCGCCTACAAGTTATGTTGAAAATCCTGAATATATTTTACGATTCTTGCTGGATAAAGGCTTTTACCAACAAGAGGCGGACCAGCTGAAGGATTGGATGGATTTAAAAATAACTAAAAATGCACCCGAAAGCGTATGTATAATGATAATGGGTATAGCTCCCGATACTATAGCAGAAACAATGGATACAAATAATACTATATACCGATATCTTAAAGCAGGCGGTAAAATAGTTTGGATAGGTGATACACCTTTTTTTTATCAGGGTGGAATGGTAAAAACACCCAAAAAATGGGGAAGTCAGGGTTTATTAACTGTACTTGATATAGAAGTAATAGAAGAAGATCATGTTAGTGATTCGGCAGAGATAACAGATGATGGCATAAAAATGGGTATTCAAGTCGTGGATAAGGCGACGTTGCCGGTATCTATGGAAGATGTCACAAAAACACTTACTAAAACCGAGACTCTTGCTTGTAGTTGGTTTAAAAATATTAATAAAGAATATCCGGATAGCGGTTTCATCCGTTACAGGTCCACATGGTATGACGGAGCTGATAATGAACAAAATAATGATTTATATTATTTGGCTTTGTATCCAAAAATGAAACGGAATGCGGATATGGAAGAAGATAGTAACGAGTAACCCGCCTACGTTCCAATAGAACTTCGGCGTGGGGTAATGTCAAAAATATTATGAAAAATCATGAAAAACAGGAAATGATAAAAATAATGAATTTTTTAAAGGATTTAATAAACGTGCTGTCATTACGAGGGATGTTGCTGTAGCAACAGACCGAAGTAATCTCGGAGATTGCCACCCCGTACGGGTCGCAATGACGCCGAAACAAGGGAGAGGCGTCGAAGCAGAAAGTTGTTGATTATTTTATCGTCAATAAATTATATAAATAAAAAACAAAAAAGTCAAAGTTTTTGATAGAACGAAGTGTGGCAAGGAGGAGAATAATATGGAATTATTTAAAAAGTTGTTTAGATTATGTTTTGTTTCTGTTGGTGTAGTTTTATTATTGTCAGGATTGATTTCTGCCCAAGACCAGGACCAATTGCGTGATCAGGTGCTGGGGCAAAGATACTACAGCAGATTGGATTACATAATACCGCTCGGTGAAATTAGGGTTGCTATGACACCGGAGTATGTTCCTTTTGAATATAAAAATGAAAAAAAAGAAATTGTCGGCTTTGATGTAGATATTGCAAAAAAACTTGCGGAAAAATTAGGAGCTAGGCTAAATATTCGCGAATATAAGTGGGATGACCTGTTGCTTGTTCTTAAAAATGGAGAGGTTGACATTGTAATATCAGGAATGACAAGGACATTAAAACGTGCATTAGATGTTAATTTCACTGAACCATACTTTGAAACTGGCATAGTTGTTCTAATTAATACAAAATATAATAATTTTGTTCATTGTGAAAAACTGTGTGACGCATTAAATAATAAAACATTAAAGGTTGCGGTTGTAAATAATACAACTGGCGAAGATTTGGTGAGAAAAAAATTACCGGATGTTACTATTATAGAATTTGATGGAGAAGAAGAAGCGTCAAATGCTCTGCTAACAGGAAGGATAGATGCCTTCGCATTTGATAAGCCGTTTGCTGATTACTTAGTTGCCAAACACCCGGACCTTGCAATATTGACTGAACAATTGAGTTACGAGTATTATTCATTTGCGGTTGCTAAAGGTGATCCGGATTTTTTAAGATGGCTGGATTATTATATTTCCGATTTGAAGTTGTCGGGTGAATACGATACAATTTATAAAAAGTGGTTTAAAGAGAATATTTACAATACAAAAAAATAGAATATCGTGATTATACAGGTTGCGTAGATTATATTTATCTATAAAATCTGTGAAATTGATTTCCAAAATCTGTGAAATCGTTTTTATGAAAAACTTTAATTTTAATAAAGTGTTTTTTGTATTTGTAATAATACTTTTAAGTATAAATACATATCTAACTGCAGTTACTGTAACCGAGACCTCAGACAGTGATTTTGGCGATGGTTATAGTGTTCAAACTGATACATTAACCGTTTTGGGAAGCATACAGCTTTCAACGACTGCGTCACCTTCCTGGTATAATAACGACTGGACATATCGCAAAGCAAT
>DMMW01000027.1:15126-15408 GCA_003452965.1 Elusimicrobiota bacterium | reverse complement strand
ATATTTTTCCTTGACATATTTATATTTTATTATATAATAATTTTTGTTCGCTACTGAATCTATGGCGGATGTATAATCATATTTAAGTTTGTAATTGAAGGAATTCCGTGACTCACTAATTTAGTGAGAATTCGGAAGCTGCCCCGCAACGGTAAAGCCCGGTCTATCAATTGCGAAAACTCCGAGGGGAGCAATGTTAACTCAATTCCTTCGGAATTGAGTTTTTTTAATTCCGATAAATCGGAATTAATCCGCCAACGTTTCCTTGTCCGCCGATGGTTC
>DMMW01000027.1:0-14881 GCA_003452965.1 Elusimicrobiota bacterium | reverse complement strand
TCCTTGTCCGCCGATGGTTCAGTGGCGGAAGTGGCGGAAGTGGCGGAAGTGGCGGATAAATGCTGGATTCCTGCTGACAGCCCGCAGGAATGACGGAATAAATACAAGGATTTCCGTTTCCACGGGAATGACAAACGAGATAAGAAATAAGATATTATTTCACTAGGGAGCAAAATTATGTTACAAGTTTATACCGGTAATGGTAAAGGTAAGACGACCAGTGCTATAGGATTGGTTATGAGGGCGTTAGGACATAATATGAAGGTTTTTATTATACAGTTTTTTAAAGATAAAAATTTTTATGGCGAACAAAATATTCTAAGGAAACTAAAAAATGTTAAAATTTTTTCTTTTGCTCCTAAACATCCTTGTTTTTATAAAAATGTGAAAATACGATTAGTTGAGAGTGAATGCAAAAAAGCAGTAGATTTAATAGAAAAAGTTTTTAAGGAAAGAAAATGTGATTTGTTGGTTCTTGATGAATTTAATAATGCAATCTGCGGCAAGTTTATGGATATTAAAAAAATAGTGTGTTTACTTAAAAATAGACCAAAAAATATGGAAGTAATTATTACCGGACGTAATGCACCTAAACAGTTATTAAAGATAGCGGATTTGGTTTCGGAAATAAAAGAGATTAAGCACCCGTATAAAAAGGGTGTTAAATGCAGAAAGGGTATAGAATATTAAAACCCGCCTAAATGCAAAGCTTTTGGCGGGTAATGAGTAGAAAGGTAAAAAGGTAGAAAGTAAAAGATTTACCAAATATGAATATAATTGTTATGCATGATGAAAATAATTTAATTATAAATATAAAGTCGCGGGGCTTTCGCGCCCCTGCACCCCCGCAAACTTTTCTTTACTTGCATAAAGAAAAGTCAGCAAAAGAAATGCACCCCGTTGGCTATTTCGCTCGTAATTTTTCGGTGGCTGTGGAACTTGCCCTTCGGCTATGCCAGGATGGGCTTCGGACAGTCCTCGCCGACTACCCCAAAAAATTACTCACTCATTGGCAGCCAATATGGGGATTAAATTCAACTAAAATCAAAAATTTAGTGATACTTTTTTTATTTTTATTTATAAATTGTCTTTTTGCGGAGAAAGAGATGCGGATTATTTCGCTTACCCCTGCAACTACGGAAATTTTATTTGCATTAGGACTTGATAAGAATATTGTTGCTGTTACGACGTATTGTAATTATCCGCCAGAAGCAGAAAATAAAGAAAAAATAGGTTCTTTCAGTAATCCTGATATTGAAAAAATATTTTCGCTTAAGCCGAATATTATTTTTATAACCGGCCAGGAACAAAATAAGTTGAATCAAAAACTAAAAGGTCTTGGTCTTAATACATTCCAAGTTGATCCGAAAACAATTAAAGAAATTATTGTTTCTATTAGGGATATCGGTGAGATTACAAATAAAAAAGCGGAAGCAAAAGTGCTGATAAAAAGAATTAGCGATAGAATTGATTATTATAAAAACAAGACAAAAAAAATAATTAAAAAGCCAAGAGTTTTTATTGAGATTTATTCAAAGCCGTTTATGACCGTTAACAAAGATACTTTTATAAATGATATTTTTGATGTTATCGGGTGCAAAAATATTTTTGAAGATTTGACTCTTTCATATTCACAGATTTCGGCTGAATCAATTGTTGAAAGAAATCCCGAGTGGATTATCGTTTTGAGTATGCAGGATAGTAAGGATGTTTTAAAAAGAGGATGGGGTTCGGTTGATGCTATAAGAAATAAAAATATAGTTGATGACATAAATCCTGATGTTTTTCTTAGGCCGGGTCCGAGAATTATTGAAGGAATGGATATTTTATATAAAGTGATTTTTGAAAAATCCAAAAATCACTGATTATACAGATTAAGAAAAGAGATTACACAGATTAGGGCATGTCGTTAAATCCCCGTAATCAAGAGCGTAATGACTTTTCAACGCTAAAAAATAAATTTATGATTGCAAATAAAAGATATATAAATATTGTTTTGTTTTTGATTATTTTGCTTGTAGTCGCAGCTTTTATTGCATTATTTCTTGGTTCAAGTAAGGGATTCAATTATGATATTATTTACAAGATTAGGTTGCCAAGGATTATTCTTGCGATTATTGTAGGTAGTGGATTATCTTTATCGGGTGCGATACTGCAGGGTATTACTAAGAATCCGCTGGCAGACCCGTATATATTAGGCGCCAGCGGAGGTGCAGCGGTAGGAGTTGCAATTGGTATTGTTTTGAAATTACCGTATTCAGTGATTTATCCGCTTGCTATTATAAGTAGCGGAATTTCAACCATTATTGCATATACTATCGGCAAGGTCCAAGGGCAGACAAAGATTGAGGTTTTAGTTCTTTCTGGAGTTATCGTTAATATTTTTACAAATGCAATAGTTCTTTTACTTATGTCTGTTTTTTATCAGGATTCGCATGATATTATGTTTTTTTTGATGGGTTCACTGCAGGAAAACAATAAAAATCTTATTATTATATCAGGAATATTAGTTTTAGTAGGATTCGTTTTGAGTTTTATTTATTCTAACGAATTGAATATTATTTCCCAAGGCGAAGAGACAGCATTTCATTTAGGTGTAAGCGTAGAAAAAATAAAATGGTCTCTTTTTTTTGTTTCTTCAATTATAGTCGGAAGTGTAGTTGCAGTAAGTGGGGTTATCGGTTTTATGGGATTGATTATTCCACATATAGCAAGAGTGTTTGTAGGTGCAAATTATAAAAGGTTTTTGGTTGTTTCTTTGTTGTTGGGAAGTTTATTTCTTGTTGTTGCAGATACCGTAGCAAGGACTTTCTTTGCACCTTTTGAAATACCGGTTGGCGTTATTACCGCATTAACAGGAGTACCGTTTTTTGTGTATTTATTGATGAGGAAAAATGTTAGAAGTTAGTGACTTAGTAATAAAATATAATGATTTTGTTGCGGTAAATAATATAAGATTATCCGCAAGTGATGACGAATTTATAGGGATAATAGGACCGAATGGAAGCGGAAAATCTACGTTGTTAAGAGCTATCTCAGGATTTTATCGTCCAACCCAAGGAAATGTTTTTTTGGATGAGAAGGATATATATAAGATGAGTCCGAAAGAACGTGCCAAGAATATTTCTTTTGTTCCTGAAGAGGTTGATACCGCGTTTGCATTTACTGTCAAAGAGATTGTTTTAATGGGCAGGTATCCGTATCAAAGGCATTTTTTGAGTGAAGAAAAGGAAGATTTTAGGATTGCCGAAAGAAATTTGAGACTTCTGGAAATTGAAGAACTTGCGAATAGATATATTAATGAGCTTTCTTCCGGGGAGAAACAGAGGGTGATAATAGCACGCGCATTATGTCAGGAATCCAGATTTATGTTGCTGGACGAGCCCACTTCACATCTGGATATAAGTCATCAAGTGGAGATTTTAGATATTATTAAAAGATTGAATGTTGCAAAGAAGATTACCGTTATTATCGTTATGCATGATTTGAATCTTGCAAGCGAATATTGCGACAGGATTTTACTTTTGAAAAAGGGAAATATTTATGCAGAAGGAACTCCAGACGAAATTATAACTTATCAGAATATAGAATATGTTTATAATACGGTTGTGGTGGTGAACAAAAATCCCGTTTCCGGTAAGCCGCATATTTTGTCGGTGCCGCAATGGAATAAAGGGGATGCTACCATTTAATGGATAAAGAAGTAGTATATATGAAAAAATCAAGGTTTTTCACTAGACGCAATATTTTAAACGGTTCAAAAACTTAAAATTTCAAAACTCACTCATAATATTCGTTCAAACAGTTGAAATTTTTTAACAGTTTTTTCACCTAAATATCGCTATATCGTTCAAAACCTGATTTTTTCATATCAACTAATTAGTAAAAAGGTAGCTATAGGAAGAGATTCGATGGGTAAAATTATTTTTATTTCGGGTGGAGTGAGGTCAGGGAAGAGTGCTTTTGCTTTGGAACTTGCACAAAAGAGCAAGGATGTTGTATTTATTGCTACTGCCGGAAGAAAAGAAGATAAGGAGATGAATAAAAGAATTGAAGTTCACCAGAAATCAAGACCGACACATTGGAAGACAATAGAAGAAACAGAAGATATTATAAAACATTTAAAAGCATTGGAAAAAGCGGATTGTGTAATTGTTGATTGCATAACATTTTTGGTATCAAATTGGATGTTTAAAAAATTAAATGAAGAGAAGATAATTGAAAATATGCAAAACATTATTAAGAAATTGCGAAAGGTTAGAGGAAAGATTATTATGGTTTCCAACGAAGTTGGAATGGGGGTTGTTCCTCCATATAAGTTGGGTAGAGATTTTAGAGATGTTATTGGCAGGGTAAATCAATTAATTGTTAAGAATTCAAACGAATTTTATTTTTTTATTTCAGGAATTAAGTGGAGGTTAAAATGAAAATTATTTCATCTTGGTCGGGCGGAAAGGATTCCTGCCTTGCATGTTACAAGGCAATGCAGCAAAATAATGAGGTTTCGTGTCTGCTGAATTTTATCTCAAGAGAGACAAAAAGAGGCTGTTTCCACGGTATTGACTCTAAGCTTATGATGGCTCAGTCAAATGCAATCGGAATCCCGATTTTTCAGAATGAAGTAAGTGCAGATATGTCAGAATATGAAAAAGAGTTTAAATCCGCAGTTTTGAGTTTGAAAAAAGAAGATATTGAAGGAATGGTTTTTGGCGATATTTATTTGTTGGATCATGCTAATTGGGTAGATAGAGTTTGTAATGAAATAGGAATAAAACCTATTGAACCTTTATGGAATAATAATCCTGAAGATATTGCCAATGGGTTTGTTGATTTGGGTTTTAAAGCAATTATTGTAAGTGCAAAAGCGGATTTGTTTGATGAAGGTTTTGTAGGCAGAGAATTTGATAAGGATGTAGTGAAGTTTTTAATTGATAGAAAAATTTGTCCTTGCGGTGAAAACGGTGAATTCCATACCTTTGTTTATGACGGGCCGATTTTCAAAAAGAGAATTAAGATTACAAAAACAGAAAAGATTTATAAATCAGGTTTTTGGACACATTGGTTTCTTGATTTGAAGGAATATTATTTGGAGGATAAATGTTGAGTAAAAAAATTGAAGAAATAGTTAAAAATATTAAACCACTTAATAAGATACTTTTAGAACAAACACAAGAACGATTAAACAATTTAACTAAACCGCTTGGTTCTTTGGGACAGCTTGAAGATATTGCAAAACAGTTGGTTGCGATTATCGGTAAGGACAAGCAAGTATTGAAAAATAAGACGATTTTTACGCTTGCAGGCGACCATGGCGTTGCTGAAGAAGGAATTTCGGCATATCCTAAGGAAGTGACACAGCAGATGGTTTATAATTTTATAAACGGTGGTGCAGGTGTAAATGTGCTGGCAAGACATGTTGGAGCGAGAGTTGTTGTAGTGGATATGGGAGTGGGAGAGAAACTGCAGGTTAAAAGTGAAAAGTTAAAAGTTAAAAAAGTGGCTTATGGGACAAGGAATTTTACAAAAGGGCCGGCGATGACAGAAGAGGAAGCAATTAAGTCAATAGAAGCAGGTATAGAAATTGTTGAAGAAGAAATTAAAAATAGCGGAATTGAACTAATTGGTACAGGTGATATGGGTATCGGAAATACTACACCATCAGCCGCTATAGCATCTGTTGTTTGTAATGTTGAACCTGAGACAGTAACAGGCAGGGGAACCGGTATTAACGATAAGGTATTACAGAATAAAATAGATGTAATTAAACGTGGTATAGAAAAAAATAAACCTGATTCTAATAATGGTATTGATATTTTATCAAAATTAGGTGGCTACGAAATCGGCGGTTTGGCAGGAATTATGATTGCAGGTGCAAGTCATAGAATCCCGGTGGTTATTGACGGTTTTATTTCGGGTGCAGCGGCTTTGGTTGCTGATAAGATTTCACCGTTAGCTAAACAATATTGGATTGCTGCGCATTGTTCAACGGAACCAGGGCATAAAATTATGCTTGAGTATTTGAATTTAAGGCCGTTATTAAATTTGAATATGAGGTTAGGCGAAGGGACGGGTTCTGCATTGGCGATGAATTTGATAGATGCTTCATTAAAAATATTAAATGAGATGGCAACGTTTGATAGTGCAGGAGTAAGCAAGAAAGAGTAGATAATTTTGTATTTGAAAAATCAAAGTTTTTCACTAGACGCGATATTTTAAACGGTTCAAAAACTTAAAATTTCAAAACTCACTCGTTCAGACAGTTGAAATTTTTTAACAGTTTTTTCACCTAAATATCGCTATATCGTTCAAAACTTGATTTTTCAGGATTTGACAAAATTATATAAAGTGAAAGAATAGAATTGAAAAGAGGTGAAAAGAATTTGTTAAGATATTTTTTGTCAGCAATCAGTTTTTTAACGATTATACCTGTACCAAAAAGATATAGGCAGGAAATGAAGCATTTATTGCCTTTTTTTCCTATCGTTGGCTTTTTTATCGGTATAATTTTTGTGCTGATAAATTATTGTTGTTCATTTGTTTTTTATAAAATTGTAGTTGATTTTTTGGTTGTTGTATCTTTAATTATAATTACAGGTGGTTTGCATTTAGACGGACTTGCAGATTTTTTAGACGGATTTTATGCGGGCGACAGTAAAGATGAGATTATAAAAATAATGGACGATAGCCATATAGGCGCTATGGGTGTTATCGGCATTGTAGTTGTAATACTTGCGAAATTTATATTATTTAATAATTTAGATAATAATATGGTTAATGCATCTTTAGTTTTATTTCCGGTTCTTGGAAGATGGTCTATGGTTGTATCCATGGGAATTTCACAACCTGCGAAAGAAGATGGACTTGGTAACTTTTTTCTGAAAAATACTACAAAAAATGATTTTATAATATCAGTAATAATTACTTTTTTATTGGTGTTTTTTGTTTTTAAATTAAAAGGTATCGTGATATTTTTATTCATTTCATTTTTTTCTTTTATTTTTACAAAATATATTATTAAAAAAATTAAAGGTATAACAGGGGATACATTGGGTGCTGTTTGTGAAATGTCCGAGGTGTTCACCTTATTGATTCTAAATTTAAAATGATGTAAAACAATTTGACGAAATAGGGAATCCCGTGCTTGTCCATCGACTTCGTATAGTCGTTCAGGATGAAATTCGGGAACAGTCCCGCTACTGTGATGGGTATGTTCCAGTATATCGGAACGAGGAATTTTTTGTGCCACTGGTCGCCAAGGCGAATCGGGAAGGTGAAATTCCTATAAACCTAAGTCAGGAAACCTATTCGTTATTAATCCCATTTATTTGGGACTCTTCGAGAGAAAGGGAGGTGAAAGATGCAAGTTAAAAGTTAAAATGGTAAAAGTTGGAATGGAAATAAAAATAGTGATAGGGAGGAAAATAAGGATGAAAAAATTGGTTTTAATGTTATTATTTTGTGGAGTTGGGATACTTTGGTCGCAGGAAACCACTGTATATATCGGATTAAAAAAGGAAATACCTATAGAAAAATCTGCGACTAATGTTGGTGTTGTGTCCGAAGACGAAATTAGGGATTCAAATGTTAAAAGTGTTGGTGAGGTATTAAGGAATAAAACCGGTATTACTGATGTTTCAAAAAGGGGGTCTATCGGTGCGGAATCAAATATGCGGATTAGAGGTGGGGGGGATTCTTCAAAACAGGTGCTTATTATGATGGATGGAAGACCTTTGAATGATACATCATTAGGTCTTGTAGATTTATCCCAGATTTCTACCGAGAATATAGAAAAAATAGAAGTATTAAGAGGACCCGCATCCGCACTTTACGGTGCCAATGCTTTAGGCGGTGTTGTTAACTTAGTTACCAGAAAGTCAGCAACAGCAATACCAAAAACCGAGGTTGGTGCAAGAATAGAAAATTATAATACCAGAATCTATGATTTTACTTTTTCAGCGATGCCCGGAAAAGCAAATGTTTTTATTACGGGAAATAGAAGTTTTTCTGATGGTTTTATGGAAAATTCTGATTATGAATTGACTAATGTGACTTCAAAAATCGGCTACGATTTCAATAAATACGGAGAATTTTTTCTGAGTAACGGTTTTTTGGATTCTGAACTCGGAGTCCCAGGTACCAATAATGTTCCGTTAAGCGAATATAATAATAGTTTGGAAAGGGTGGCATCAACTCCGTTTGCTGAACAAAGCGAAAATGCATATTATACCCAATTAGGTCATAAAATTTCAGTGAAAGATTTACCTTTTGAATCAAATTTATATTGGGATTATAAAAAGAAACGTTATGAGGATACTGATTCTTTTACGGATACGACATCCAGACCGCAGAATATTGGATTTAACTCGCAAGTAGGAGTTCATAATGCGATAGTCGGGATTGATTTTAGAAATGAAGGATTTAAAAGGTCGGATAATAAAGAAGAAACTATAAACAAAAATCGGAGTAATTCAGCGGTATTTGTTCAGAGAACTTTTGAGATGCAGAAACTATCGCTTACACCGGGTGTACGTTATGATTATAATTCTTCATATAAAGGTACGACAAATCCGCGGATTTTAGCCGTGTACAATTTATCAAAAATTTTGAAATTGTCTTCAAATATTGGGACTGCATTCAGATCACCGACTTTTGAAGATTTATATTCGCCGCTTATTTCATGGCCTGAAACTATGTGGGGAAATGCAGGTGATACTAAGGGTAATACGGATTTGAAACCGGAAAAATCCGTTGGGGCTGATATCGGCACTGAACTAAGATTAAGTGATGTTTTTACTTCCAAAATAACGTTTTTTTATAATGATATTAAGGATTTGATTGAGTGGCAGAATATTTCAAATTTATCAACATTAGATACTTGGAGACCTGTTAATGTAGGTAAAGCGTTTTCAAGAGGAATAGAGTTTGAGATAGAAAACGAAATCACAAAGGACTTGAAACATAATTTTAATTATAATTATTTGGAAAGTATGGGTAGAGAAAACGGAACATATAAAACGTTGCAATATACTCCAAGGCATCGTATAAATTATTACGCAAGCTATTTTGCGCCCCTAAAAATTAAAACAAGGTTAAGAGTTGAATATACCCATAAGCAGGAATGGGTTAATTTTGTGAAGTATGAGTTACCCGGTTATACTCTGGTTAATTTCGGAATAAGGAGAGCGGTCTTGCAGTCGGAATTATTCTTTTCTATTGACAATATATTTGATAAGAGATATGTTTCAAGAAGGAATTATCCGCTACCGGGCAGAACGTTTTACGGCGGTATAAATCTTTATTTGTGGGATTAGTAACAACCCCGCTCATTTTAAACATTTATTATATTTGGATGTAATATATTATTAGTTTTATTCAAATTTTAATATAAAAATGAGCGGGGTAAATTTGACAAATAATTTTATTTTATTATAATGATAATTAACTGGAGATGGGGTTCTCCGTCAAGCGTCCCGCTTAAAATTGGGGCTGATGACTCCTACTTAATAATGTTTTAAGGAGGCGTCATGGTCGCTGAAGTTACGCCGCTGATAATAGGCATAACAGTTTTTGTTTCTAGTCTCATTTCTTTAAGAATCGGCATATCTGTAGCAATAATAGAAATTTTGGCAGGTGTTCTTATTGGTAATATAGGTGTCAAAACACAAGATTGGATGTTATATCTCTCTGGTTTTGGCGGGATAGTTCTAACATTTCTTGCAGGTGCCGAAATCAATACTGTATTGATGAAGCAAAAATTCAAAGAGAGCATACTGATAGGTTTTTTTTCATTCGCCGCCCCATTTGCAGGCGGATTTTTATTTGCCCATTATATTTTGGTTTGGAATATAATGCCGTCTCTTCTTGCTGCAACAGCATTATCAGAAACCTCAATAGCGGTGGTTTATTCAGTGCTTATGGAAACAGGTCTTTCAGATACTATTACCGGAAAGATGCTTTTTTCCTGTACATTTATAACTAATATGTTTACAGCTTTATCGTTAAGTTTTCTTTTTACCAAGCCGACACTATATACCGCAACGTTTTATGCCGTTTCATTTGTGGTTATAATGCTTGTAAACCGGTATTCCGGTTATTTCCTAAGACATCCCAAAATTTTTAATAAGGTTATAGAGCCGGAAATAAAATTAATTTTTTTTATATTGTTTATATTTATTTTTTTTGCAAAAATTGGTGTGGGGCAGGCGGTGCTTCCGGCATTTGTTTTTGGTATGTTTATGTCCAAGCATTTTCATAGTTACCGCAAGACAAAAGTTATTAAAAACAGGCTTAAGACAATCGCATATGCAGTTATCACTCCGTTGTTTTTTATTGTAGGTGGAATGAAAATCGAACTGCCGGTAATTATCTCTTCAATCGGTATTTTTTTAGGATTTTTTGCGGTAAAACAGGTTTCGAAGTTTATTGGTGTATATTTCTTTGCGAAAAAATATATACCGAACGGAAGCATGTATACAACCTTGCTTATGAGCACGGGGTTAACTTTTGGACTTATTGCGCTTGTCTTTGGTCTGCAATCGGGAATTATTGACAGTTCCAAATATTCTTTATTAACCGGAGTATTAATTTTAAGCTGTGTTATTCCAACCGTTATCGCACAGAAATGGTTTATGCCTGTTGAAGAAGAAGATATTATTTAATAAAGCTTTCTGTGGCAAGGAGACTGTGTCGTAATTGTTAATGAATGTATTTCGTTTTCCATTTTGTAGCAGCAAAGCGTAAGCTTTGCCATGTTTTAGCAGAGCTATCGCTCTGCAGCTACAATTTTGGAATTATGACACAGTCTCTTGCTGCGGGGTTTTCTGCGAAAAATTATAAAATGGGAATTAAAGTAAATGAAAATAACAAAAGAATTTTTTCTCAACAGGCGGTATCAAAGATATTTTTGGTTGGTAGTAAAAACTTTCCAATATTACGGATGAAATAAAATATGCAAAATATAAATTATTTTAAAGAGAGATGGAGAATAGCGGTTGCGGGTATTATTATACAAATGTTATTAGGTACTGTGTATGGGTGGAGCGTATTTAAAAGTCCGCTTATTGCTAAACATTCATGGTCAGGTGCGGAATGTTCAATGGCGTTCACGTTGGCAATATTTTTTACAGGAGTTGCAGCTACTTTAGGTGGTCGGTTCGTCGATATGGCTGGAGCACGAAAGATGGCGACTATTGCAGCTATTCTGTTTGGGGTTGGTACTCTTATTGCAGGATATGCGGATTATATTGGGAATAAACTGTTTTTTTGGTTTGGATATGGAGTAATTGCCGGAATAGGGAACGGTCTTGGGTATATTACCCCTATTGCTATATTAGTGCGATGGTTTCCAGACAAGAGAGGCATGATTACCGGACTTGCTGTAATGGGATTTGGGTTTGGTGGTGCTCTAATGGGACAAATTGCGCCGTTACTAATACTTAATTATGGCGTTACGAACACATTATATATTATGGGTATAACTTTTCTGGTTGTACTCTTAATTGCTGCACAAAAAATGACAAATCCGCCTAGTGGTTGGAAAACTATTATTGCTCCGAAAAGTGAAGTTGATACCGGTGTAGACAGTAGCTCGGTTGATTTCAAAACAGCACGCACAATGTATCAATTTTACTTATTATGGTTTGTGCTTTTTATTAATGTTACCGCAGGAATCGCTCTAATTAGTAATCTTTCTCCATTGGCACAGGCACAGTTAGGACTCAGTGCAGTATCTGCCGGGACGTTACTTTTTGTAGCGTCACTATTTAATGGTGCAGGAAGGATTTTTTGGGCATCGTTGTCGGACCGAATTGGAAGGAAGTCGGTCTTTCTTCTGATATTCGGGACACAAATACCCGTGTTCGTTCTTCTTCCTATGATAACTTCTCCGATTCTTTTTGGTATGCTCTGTTGTTACATATTGTTGTGTTATGGTGGAGGTTTTGCAACTATGCCATCGTTCGCAGCGGACACGTTCGGTCCTAAAAATATTGGCAGTATCTACGGACCAATTTTATTGTCATGGGGTATTGCCGGTGTTGTTGGCCCGATGCTAATGGAATACATTAAACAAGTATCAAATAATTTTAACACTGCCCTCTTTATTGCCGCTGGTATGCTTGTTATTGGATTTATTCTTACATTGTTATATCGCAAACCGTTGGCAATTAAACGTGTGCCATGATTATTTTAATAAAGAATAGTTTCAATTTGACAAATAACAAAAAAATTATATAATTTACATTAGTATGCTAACACAGAATTTTGAGAAATTATTGGATATAGGTATCGCATTATCAAGCATTCATGATTTGGATGAACTTTTAGATATAATTTTGTCCGAGGCACAATTATTAACAAATGCCGATAGCGGTTCAATATATCTTGTAAAAGGTAATAGACTTATTTTTAAAACAAGCCGTTCAAATACATATTTTAAGAAGTGGGGTGAAGCAAAAACCCGCGAGATTTTTAGAAGTTTTGAGATGCCGATTACAAAGGAAAGTATTGCAGGTTATGTTGCTTTAACTGCTAAAACATTAAATATACCCGATGTGGGAAACCTTCCTTCGGATTCAGAATTCAGGTATAATGCAACGATTGACAAAAAGTATGGATATGCGACAGTTTCTATGCTGGTTGTTCCTATGCTCAATCGTGAAAGGAAAATTATAGGTGTACTTCAACTGATAAATTCTATGGAAGGCGAAAAGGTTATACCTTTTACCGAAGAACACCAGAGGATAACGTCTTCATTTTCTTCTCAGGCAGCTGTTTCTATTCAAAATGCGGAACTTACGAAAGAACTTAAAAATGCCAATCTGGATACTATTTTCAAGTTGAGTGCAGCCGCGGAATTTAGGGATAAAGAAACATCAAACCATATTAAACGGGTAAGTCATTATGCAAGGCTTATTTCACAAAAACTAAATTATTCTAAAGAAGAAATCGAGCTACTTTTCTGGGCGGTGCCTATGCATGATATAGGAAAATTAGGGATTCCCGATTGCATACTCCAAAAACCGGGGATACTTACGCCGGAAGAAAGAAAGATTATGGAACAGCATTGCGTTATCGGAGCAGTTGTATTAAAAGATTCCACTGCGGAGGTTTTAAAAAAATCAAAAATAGTAGCCCTGACACACCACGAAAAATATGACGGTACAGGTTATCCGATGGGTTTAAGCGGTAAAGAGATTCCTATTGAGGGCAGGATTGTGGCGATAGTGGATGTCTATGATGCACTTTCATCAAAAAGATGTTATAAAGAGCCGTTTCCTGAAGAAAAAGTTATTAGTATTCTTGAAGAAGGTAGAGGAAAACATTTTGACCCTGATATTTTGGATATTTTTTTAATGAATATGAATGAAGCAAATAAAATAAGGGAATCATATCAAGATACTGATAAAGATTTTGATAAATATGTAGGATTAACAAATATTAATTTATCGGATTTATTAAAATAGCGGGATTGTTAATCGCTTAAAATGATGTCAAAATGGTAAAAATAATATGATGATATACGAATTAAAAGGGCAAGTTAAGAAATTATTGGATAAAGTAGCGGAAGTGGGGAGGTGTCTTTGAAGTAGAAAAAAAACTCAAAGAGATTACAGACCTGGAAGCAAAAGCTTCGCATCAAGATTTCTGGAATAGTCCTGCCGAGGCGCAAAAGACGATGCAATATCTGACTTTTTTGAAATCCCAAGTCAATAAATTCGAAAAAATAAAAAAAGAAATTAATGATACAGATGATTTACTTGCAATTGCCGAGTCGGAAAATGATGATTCGCTTGAAAAAGATATTCAAAATTCTGTTGAAAAAATTGAATCGGAAATTATTGAAATT
Organism: Elusimicrobiota bacterium; assembly: GCA_003452965.1. GTDB lineage: Bacteria > Elusimicrobiota > UBA8919 > UBA8919 > UBA8919 > UBA9627. Next base: position 1,035 of record DMMW01000027.1, on the reverse strand, counting down.
GATTTGCAGCTTAAACTTTCGGGAGAATTTGACAAGAATAATGCAATTGTTTCCATTCATTCCGGTGCTGGCGGTACCGAGGCATGTGATTGGGCTGAAATGCTTTTAAGAATGTATACCCGTTGGGCTGAGAGAAAGAGTTTTTCGGTTGAGATAGTAGATATTTTAGACGGAGATGAAGCGGGTATAAAATCCGTAACATATATTGTAAAAGGCGAATACGCTTACGGTTATTTGAAAGCGGAAATAGGGGTTCACAGGCTGGTACGGATATCGCCGTTTGATTCAAATAAAAGAAGACATACTTCGTTTGCCTCTGTAGATGTGATTCCTGAAATAGAGGATAACATTAAGATTGAGGTTGCAGAAAGCGACATAAGAATAGACACATACAGGGCAGGCGGTCATGGCGGACAATATCTCCAGAAAACGGATTCGGCGGTCAGGATTACGCATTTACCTACCGGGCTTGTTGTTCAGTCACAAAACGAGCGTTCACAATTTAAGAATAAAGCTACCGCAATGAAGCTGTTAAAAGCAAGACTATATGAATTAGAGCAGGATAAAAAAAGGGCGCAGGTGGAAAAACATTATGATGAAAAAGGAAGTATCGCTTGGGGAAATCAGATAAGAAGTTACGTTTTTATGCCTTATCAGCTGGTAAAAGACCATAGGACCGGCTATGAAATAGGTAATGTTACAAAAGTTATGGACGGTGATATTGATCAGTTTATTAATGCGTTCCTTTCCAAAAACCTTCCGTCATTCAAACCAATAAAATAGAAACAACATAATTAGTGCGTCCGCCATCCGCCAATCCGTCGGCTGACGGAGCGGAGGCGGAGTGCGATAGTGCTACATGGTTATCTCCTAATCGCTATAAGTAATGATTGACAAAAGAGTGTGAATTTAATATAATTTATATGTAAAATGTAGTATGTTTTTATGACTAAAAAAACGATTCTTGTAGTTGAAGATGAACCGTCAGTTTTTGATTTGCTTAAATATATATTTAAGAGAGAAGGTGGCTGAGGT
>DMMW01000029.1 GCA_003452965.1 Elusimicrobiota bacterium | reverse complement strand
GTAATAATTTATAGATGCTTGCGAAAAATTTATCCCTAACTACTAATTACAAATTACTAAATACTGTCTTTAACGCGGGTGTAGTTCAATGGTAGAACACTAGCCTTCCAAGCTGGATACGTGGGTTCGATTCCCATCACCCGCTTTACTCACGGAGTTCGGACCCACTGGACCGAACGAGTAAGTAATCCCGAAGCATATTAAAAAGTTTTGATGCGAAGCGGAAAAACTTTTTAATGACCATGCAAGGGATATATTTCAAAACTGGATAATTTACTAATCCGTTGCAGTTACTACTTGTCCTGCCGTAGTCTGTAAGGACGTAGGAGGACGGATTCCGTGAACTAAAAATTTTAAATTCCCCTTACAGACAATATGAAGCCAAAAATCCTGCATTATATTTCTTGTTAGAATGTTTAAAAGCAATTCTTCAATTTGAAAACCATGAATAAGATTGCAATTACCGGTAAAGGCGGGGTGGGTAAGACTACCATCGCTGCAGTTCTTTCAATTCTTTTTTCAAAGGAAAAGAAGGTTATTGCCGTAGATGCAGACCCCGATTCTAATCTTGCTGCATCAATCGGATTTCCAGAATCCGAAAAGATAATTCCTATCTCCGAGATGAAAGACTTAATAAATAAACGAACGGAATATAAAAATGGCTTTTTCAAGATGAATCCTAAGGTTGAAGATATCCCCGAAAAATTCTGTCCCGAATACAAAAATATACGACTTATTAATATGGGCGTTATGAAAAAAGGTGGAAGCGGATGTTTTTGCCCTGAAAATGCTTTTATTAAAACATTGGTGGGACATCTTATTATTCAACGTGATGAGGTTCTTATTATGGATATGCCTGCGGGTATTGAAAATTTGTCACGCGGCACCGCTTCCGGTGTTGATGCTGTTTCGATTGTTGTAGAACCTGATATTAAGTCAATTGAAACCGCAAGTAGAATAGAAAAATTATGCAAAGATTTAAAAATTAAAAAAGTTTTTGCAATAGGTAATAAAGTAACGAATAAAAATGATGAAAATTATATCGTAGATAATATAAAAGGTATTGAAATTTTGGGCTTTATTTGCTACGATAGTAATTTCAGAAATTTCAGGGGTGCAATTTCAGATGACAACATTTCCTTGATAAATCAAATCGATAAAATTAAATCAAAACTCGGAGGATTACGATGAGCGACAAAGAAAAAAGTGCTGATCAAGTTACAAACAAAATGATGGATATTGCATGTAAAAATGATATCGAGACCGCATTTGATAGATACGATGCGATGGAACCGGAATGTGGATTTGGACAACTCGGTGTTTGCTGCAAGAACTGTGTTATGGGACCATGCAGAATTGACCCGTTCGGTGAAGGACCGGAAAAGGGCATCTGCGGTGCAAATGCCGATACTATCGCTGCAAGAAATTTGGTTAGGATGGTGGCTGCGGGAGCTGCTGCGCATTCAGATCACGGCAGAGATATTGCACATACTTTGTTAATGACATCTCAAGGCAAAACAAAAGGATATGAAATTAAGGGAAAGGAAAAACTATTAAGTTTAGCAAAAGAACTTAATGTAAAAACTGATTCAAGAAAAATAGAAGATATAGCACATGATGTTGCAGAAAAATGTTTTGCAGAATTCGGGCAACAACACGGCGAACTGCAGTTTACACGCAGAGCACCTAAGAAAAGGCAGGAAATATGGAGAAAATACAAATTTATGCCACGCGGTGTTGACAGGGAAATAGTAGAGATTATGCACAGAACACATATCGGCGTCGATAATGATTATGTTAATATTTTACAGCAGGGTATTCGCGCATCGCTTGGTGACGGTTGGGGTGGCAGTATGATAGCTACCGATTTATCAGACGTATTGTTCGGGATGCCGACACCAATCAGGTCAGTTTCTAATTTAGGTGTTTTAAAAGAAGATGAAGTCAATATAATCGTACATGGTCATGAACCTACGCTTTCAGATATTATCGTTACCGCATCGCAAGATAAAGAACTTTTAGAACTTGCAAAACAAAAAGGTGCAAAAGGAATAAATTTAGCCGGAATCTGCTGTACAGCAAATGAGATTTTGATGAGACACGGAATTGCGGTTGCAGGCAATTTCCTACAACAGGAATTAGCAATTATAACAGGTTCAGTTGACCTGATGCTGGTTGATGTGCAATGCATTATGCCGGCACTCGGCAAATTAGCGACTTGCTATCATACAAAAGTAATTTCCACATCGCCAAAAGCAAAATTCCCGGGTGTAGAACATATTGAGTTCTCTGAAGAAGATGCGTTACCGATTGCAAAAAGAATTGTGAAAATGGCAATAGAAAATTATCCAAATAGAAAAAAAGAGATTGTCAATATTCCTAAAGATAAGATGGATTTAGTCGCTGGATTTACAGCAGAATATGTTTATCATATGCTTGGCGGAAAGTATCGCTCTACCTACAGACCGCTTAATGACGCTATTATTTCAGGACGTTTGCGCGGTGCAGTAGGTATTGTCGGTTGTAATAATCCTAAGGTTAAACATGATTGGGCACATTTAGAACTCACAAAAGCACTATTAAAGAAAGATGTACTTGTTGTGACCACTGGCTGTTCGGCACTTGCTTCCGCAAAAGCGGGGTTATTGATTCCTGAGGCAGCAAAACAGTATGCTGGGAAAGGTTTACAGGAAATTTGCGAGGCAGTAGGATGCCCACCGGTTCTGCATATGGGTTCATGTGTTGATATTTCAAGAATATTAATGGTGCTTTGTAATGTTCTTTTAGAAGGCGGTTTAGGTGATGATATTTCCGATTTACCGGTTGCAGCTGCAGCACCGGAATGGATGTCTGAAAAAGCCGTAAGTATCGGATTTTATGCTGTTTCATCCGGCGTTTATACTGTATTAGGTATTCCGTTCCCGATTTTGGGTGGCAAGGAAATTACTGATTTTATTACCGATAAAATGGAAAATGTTGTAGGTGCAAAGTTCGGTTTTGAACCAGACCCGCTAAAAGCCGCTGATTTAATTGTTAAGCATTTAGATAAAAAACGAGCGGCGCTTAAATTGAAACCGGTAATGTATGGGGAATAAAATATGAAAAAAGTATATTGTGAAGTATCTAAGTGCGTTGGGTGTAAAAGCTGTGAAATTGCATGTGCTGTTGAACATTCTAAAAGTAAAACGCTTTTTATTGCAATATCTGAAGAGCCAATGCCTGTTCACAGAAGAAATGTCCAATCAATAAACAAACTGATTATTTCTGATGCGTGTCATCACTGTCAGGAAGCACCATGTGTTAGTGCATGTATGTCGGGTGCAATGTATAAAGATAAGGACGGTTCTACTCAACATGACGAAGAAAAATGTGTTGGTTGCTGGATGTGTATAATGGCATGCCCCTTCGGTACGATTTCAAGAAGAAAAAAATTAGCGATAAAATGCGATTTATGCAAAGATAATGTCAAAGGACCTATGTGTGTTATATCATGCCCAACTAAAGCATTATCACTTAAAGATGTTCAGCGGGGTGAATTATGAACTATATAATAATAGGCGCAAGTGCTGCAGGTATTTCTGCAATTGAATCTATCAGAACAGTTGATAAAAATGGAAAAATCACTATTATTTCTGACGAAAACTATTCGATTTATTCAAGATGTGTTCTTTCTTATTATTTAGCCGGAATAGTTTCGGAAGACAAACTTAAATACAGAGAAGACGATTTTTATAAAAAGTATAATGTTAATGCTATTTTAGGGAAAAAAGTTGTTTCAGTTTTACCTGATAAAAAAATTAAACTCTCTGACGGTTCCGAAATACCTTTTGATAAGCTTCTGATTGCAACCGGTTCACGTTCAAAGATGGAAAATATTACAGGAATTGAAAAAGAAGGTGTTTTTGGATTACGGAATATCGATGATGCAAAAAGAATAGATTTACGACTCATTAAAACCAAATCTGCTGTGATGCTCGGCGGCGGGCTTATCGGACTCCGTGCGGCATATGCTTTGCATAAAAGAGCCGTAAATGTTACCGTTGTTGTCAAGTCAAAGCATGTTTTATCACAAATGATGGATGAAGAAGGCGCATCTTTTGTCCAAAAAAGAATGCAGGAACAAGGGATAAATATCTTAACAGGCCTTGCCGCAAAAGAGATTATCGGCGATAAAGAAGTTAAAAGTGTAATACTTGAAAACGGGAATAAAATTGACTGCGAAATCGTTGTTATAGGCAAAGGCGTTCAGCCGAACATAGAACTAGTAAAAAATACAAATATAAAAACCGACTGGGGAATTGTTGTAAATGAATTTTTACAAACAACGGTTCCTGATATTTATTCGGCTGGCGATGTAGCACAGTCCAGTGATTTGATTACTGGTGAGTCCACAATAAATGCGTTATGGCCTAATGCTATTGCACAGGGTAAAGTAGCAGGACTTAATATGGCAGGAAAAAATGTCAAATATTCAGGTTCTATAGGTATGAACTCAGTTGAGTTTTTTGATTTGCCGACAATTTCATATGGAATCACGAAGCCGAAAGGTGAAGGTTTTGAGATACTTATTAAGAAGAATTCTGTTAAAAATATTTATAAAAAGATAATTTTAAAAAATAATAAATTAGTCGGATTTGTATTAGTTAGCGATGTTAATCAATCCGGAGTTTACGGTTCGCTTATAGAAAAGAAAATAGATGTTTCGTCAATAAAAAACAATCTGCTTGATAACAATTTTAACTTCGCAAAAATATTACCGTTAATTAGTGAAAACAGGAAAAACTTTACTGAACCGGAATATGACGAGATTTTAATAACTAACAAATGACTTTAAAATATGTCATACTGATGCCGAATCGCCATCCGTCGGCTGACGGAGCGGAATCGGCAGAAGCATCTCGACATAAAACATTTTACAACGAGATATTTCGCTTACGCTCAATATGACTGCATAATTATATAAGTAATCATTAAATTATATCGGAGGAAAAAATGTCAAAAATTGTTGCTACTGCCGCGGTGAAAGGTTCCAAGAAAGTTGTCAAAGAAGCCGAAGATTTTTTAAACAAAGCAATTTCAGAAAAAAGTGAGTCGCAAAGAGTTGAATTCCCGGATACTGCTTTCTTTTTCCCGATGGCTTATGCGCTATTAGGTGCGGAAGTAAAAACACTCGGTGATATACGTCCTGTTCTTCAGGAAGCGAAATCGCTTTTGCATAACGAACCGACCGAATCTCTCTGGCTTCCGTATTTGGGAGATGCTTTGGATTCCGGTATAGCTACACTTCTTGCTGAAGAAATTATCGTTGGTTTAAGATACCTATATAAACAGGAACCACAACCTGATTGCATTGGCTTTTTTTCGGATACAATTTTAAGGCAGCTTGGAATACAATTAGTTGATGGCAGAATGCCGGGTTTTGCGGCAATATTAGGTGCTGCACCCGACAACAAAATCGCGGTTGACATTGTAAGGGAATTCCAGAAAAGACAGATACTAACTTTTGTTGGCTCACAGACAAATGGACGTTCAATTATAGACCAGTTAAAAGAAGAAAATGTGGAAATGGGCTGGGATAATTATATTGTACCTTACGGTAGAGATACCATCACAGGTATTTATCCCTTGCATTGGGCAATACGTGGCGCTTTAACATTTGGCGGACACAGAAAAGGCGAAGCATTAAAATGTCTGAAATATTGCAAAGAACGGGTTTTCGCGTTCGGACTTACTTTGGGATATATAGATGAAGTCAAATACGCAACCGGTGCGGGTGCTATAGACATGGGTTTCCCTATAATCGCAGATACCGATATTCCTGAAATCCGTCCAACAGGTATATGCACATATGAACATTTAGTAAAAGAATTTGATTATAAAAAGATTGTTCCTGTTTGTATTGAAGTAAGAGGTGTAAAAGTAAAAGTATCAGAAATCCCAATTCCAGTTGCTTATTCTGCGGCGTTTGAAGGAGAAAGGGTAAGAAGAGAACAAACATATATAGAATTTGGCGGTAAATATTCAACTGCATTTGAATATGTTACAACCAAAAATTCCGATGAAATAACCGATGGTAAAATTGAAGTCATTGGTCCCGAGATTGACGATGTAAAAGAAGGTTCCGCATTACCTATCGGTATTTATGTAGAAGTTTCCGGACGTAAAATGCAGAAGGAATTTGAATCCATAGTTGAAAGACAGGTACATACTTTTTTAAACGAAGCCCAAGGTGTATTCCATATGGGACAGCGGGATATGATATGGGTAAGAATTTCGAAAGAGGCAAAAACTAAAGGTTTCAAAATTAAACATCTTGGCGTAATACTTCATGCGAGAATACATGAAATATTCGGTACAATAATTGATAAAGCACAAATATATATTTATACAAAACAAGAAGATGTTGACAAATTATTACCAACTGCACGTGAATCGTTTAAATTCCGTGATGAAAGAATCGGAGCAATGACTGACGAGTCGGTTGATACATTTTATTCCTGCACGCTTTGTCAATCATTTGCACCCAATCATTTATGCATAGTAAAACCTGAAAGGCTCGGACTATGCGGTGCGTATAACTGGCTTGATTGCAAAGCATCTTATGAGATAAATCCCACAGGTCCTAATCAGCCGGTGAAAAAAGGCGAAGTTTTAGATGGAGTTCGTGGTGAATGGCGAGGAATAAACGATTGGGTAAAACTAAAATCGAATGGTCATCTTGAGCGATTCCACGGATATTCAATAATGACATTACCCGAAACATCCTGCGGTTGTTTTGAATGCATAGGAGCAATAGTCCCGGAAGCCAACGGTTTTATGATTGTGAACCGCGAGTATTCGGGTATGACGCCACTTGGAATGACATTCTCCACGCTTGCAGGTTCTGTTGGTGGTGGTAATCAAACGCCAGGTTTTATGGGATTTGGTCGGCTTTATATCACTTCAAAAAAATTCATAGTAGCAGACGGCGGATTAAAAAGAATTGTATGGATGCCTAAGGAATTAAAAGAAGCGTTAGGTGAAAGAATTAAAATACGTGCTAAAGAAGAAGGTGTCCCAGATTTATTGGATAAAATAGCTGATGAGACAATCGCAACAGATACAGAAAAACTATTGGAATTTCTGCAAAAAGTTAATCACCCAGCACTGACAATGGACCCGCTAATGTAATTAATCGTAGATTAATTACCCGCCAGAATGCTTGGTCACCAAAAGTTATTGCATGTAGGCGACCTGTTAGCTTTCGGCGGGTAAATAACAACAGTATACAGGATACAGGATACAGGATACAGCAAAAGAGGAATTAAAATCGGGATCAGAATGACTTCAAAAACGAAAGAGAATTGTGAACATATATTTAATAGGTGAACCCGCCACTGAATCGTCGGCGAGGTTGCAGCCTCGCTCGTTCCAGTTGGTACGAGCTTCGTGTGCAAGGAGATTATTTTATGGCTTTATCAGGTTTAGATATTTACAAACATTTACCGAAAACAAATTGTAAAAAATGCGGGTGTCCGACATGCCTTGCCTTTGCAATGGCTTTGGCTGCAAAAAAAACATCTTTGGATAAATGTCCGGATATAACCGAGGCTGCTAAACAAATCCTTGATTCTGCATCTTTGCCACCTATGGCAACTATTACAATCGGAGAAGGTGCAAAAAAAGTTGAAATCGGCGGTGAGACAGTTATGTTTCGCCATGAAAAGACATTTTATCATCCTACAGCGATTGCAATATCCGTTTCTGATAATGAAACGAATATTCAAGAAAAAATTGAAAAGATTAAAAAATTGCATTTTGACAGAGTCGGTATGATGGTTGGAGTTGACCTTATAGCATTGAAAAACGATTCAAATGATACGGATAAGTTTGCTGCAGTAGCCAAAGAATTAACAGACAAATCAGAACTACCATTAATCCTTTTAAGTGATAATCCACAGACAATAGAAGAATCGCTAAAAAACATTTCGCAGAAAAGACCGTTGGTTTACTGTGCAAATAGTAAAAATTTTGAACAGATGTCGCGTATTGCAAAACAATATAATGTTCCGTTATGTATTTGCGGAAAGGATATTGAAGAATTAGCCGAACTATCACAAAAGATAACTGCGTTAGCCGTAAAAGACATTGTTTTAGATTGTAGTACTCGTGCAGTTTCAAAATGTATTCAAAATTTTACTAAAATAAGACGACTTGCGTTGAAGAAAAATTTCAGGCCGCTCGGATTTCCCGTAATCGCATTTGCCGAGAATGTTACTGAAGCCTCTGCTTATATTTGCAAATACGCTAATATTTTAATAACTACTTTGGATAAGCCTGAGGAAATTCTACCGCTTATAACTCTTCGGTTGAATATCTACACAGACCCGCAAAAACCGATTATGATGGAACCCAAACTTTATGCTGTCGGAACCCCTAACGAAAATTCGCCATTTATGGTTACTACCAATTTTTCATTAACATATTTTACGGTTACACCCGAAATTGAGAATTCTAAAATTCCGGTTTGGCTTTTAGTCTGCGATGCTGAAGGAATGTCTGTTTTAACCGCATGGGCTGCCGACAAGTTTAATGCTGAAATTATAGATACTTGGATGAAGAAAACAGATGTTGCAAATAAGGTTAAACATAAAAAAATAATTATTCCGGGATATGTTTCCGTGATGAGCGGAAAACTTGAAGAGTTGACCGGCTGGCAGGTTCTTGTAGGACCAAAAGAGGCGGCAGCAATACCAAAATACTTAAAAACAATCTGGAAGTAACACACGGAGTTCGGACCTACCGGACCGAACGAGTATGTTATCCCTGCAGTTGTAAGCAGGAATCCATATAAATATAAGAAATATGAGTGAAATTCTCCGAAGCATCGTACAACTTTACTATAGATAAAATATAATAAAAATTATCTATTCAACAATGATTTACGAATTGTTCGGCTAAGGAGAATACAACACCACGTCCGTCATTCCTGTGTAACAGAAATCCAAAAATTAATTGGATTCCCGATAAAATCACTCGGAATGACAAACTATAAGAATGTTTGGATTCTCAATACAGTTTCCACTGATATAAATGGGGGTGGAAATGACAGGATTATATAAGTGTCCTTTAAAATAAAGTTTTTACCAGATAATAAGGAAGTTATAGTTAATAAAGATACCGATTTATTAACTGCGGCGTTAAATGCAGGCGTCGGTATTTACAATTCATGCGGCGGAAAAGGCATCTGCGGTAAATGTAAGGTAAAGATAATCAGCGGTGAAACTGATAAATGCACCCTGCATCTTTCAGAAGATGAAATAAAAAATAATTATGTTCTTGCGTGTAAGACTTTTTGCAAAACAGATGCTGAAGTTTTTGTACCGGAAGAATCCCGAATAGGAAAAGCAGATATTCTTATAAGGGGTAAAAAGATATTTGAACCTATTGATATAAAATTAGCAAAAAGTGAAAAAGATATAACCAAAAGTAAAGATTTGGGAATCGCAATTGATATCGGCACTACAACACTGGTTGTTTATCTTATAAATCCTAATTATGGTATTTTAAGCGCAAAAGCGATGTATAATCCCCAGATTGCCTTCGGTGAGGATGTTATTACGAGAATGATTTTCGCTGAGAATAAGGAAGGCAATGAACAATTGCATAACTCAGTTGTTAACGGTATTAATGAACTTATTGAAGAATGTATAAAAGAAATAAATATTCCAGCAAATAACATAAAAACTGTCATGGTAGCAGCGAATACCACAATGACACATACGTTGTTCGGTATTAACCCATCATATATCAGAAAAATTCCATATATTCCTAAAATGGATTTTTTACCTTTAAGTGATGCTACTAAACTTGGAATAAATATTAACGATAATGCAGTCGTTAAAGCAATACCTTCAGTTTCAGCATATGTCGGTGGTGATATTGTTTCAGGTGTTATTGCATGCAATATTAATCATACAAGCAAACCAACGCTTTTTATTGATTTGGGAACTAACGGTGAAGTTGTTTTCGGTAATAATGAATTCCTTGTTTGTTGCTCAACATCAGCGGGACCATGTTTTGAAGGTGGCGGTATTAAATGGGGAATGCGTGCTCAAGCCGGAGCAATTGAATCATTTAAATTTGAAAATGATAAGATTTCATATAAGACCATCGGGAATCAAAAAGCTATAGGTATCTGTGGCGCCGGTATTATTTCAGTAATTTCCGAGCTTTTTTTGAAAAGAGTTATTGATAAATCCGGTGAATTTGTTGTCGGTTCGTCAAAGCATATAAAAAAAGGAGAACATGGTTCAGAATTTTTTATTACCGATAAAATATCGATGACTTCTGAAGACGTTAAGAATGTGATTAATTCAAAAGGAGCGGTATTTTCGGGATGCGAAGTAATTATTAAGAAATTAGGATTTGAATTTTCTCAGATTGAACAGGTCAAAATTGCTGGTGGATTAGGTAATGCACTTGACATTGAAAAGGCAATAATTTTAGGGCTACTGCCTGATTTACCTATAGAAAGATATGAATTTGTCGGTAATGCTTCTATAACAGGCGCTAAAGAATGCCTGATGTCAGAAAAAGAATTGGAAGAAGCAAAGCAGGTTGCAAGGATGATGACATATATTGATTTGAGTACCGAACATGATTTTATGAATAATTATACAGCGTCGCTTTTTCTTCCGCATACTGATTTAAATTTATTTCCAACTGTTAAAAATATTCTGGAGGTATAGATGGAACATGTAATAGAAAAATGGCCGGGTAATGTCTATGAATTAACTATAGGTGCAACTAAGGAAGACGGTGGGACCCGCAGCAGAAAAGTAAAAGCCGGCGGTATAAATACCCTTCCTTTTTTACATTTTGAAGGATTAACACCTAATCAGCCATTGATAGCTATGGAAGTCTGGGATATTGAACCGTCTGAATGGCCTGAAAATCTAAAAAATGAATTTAATGAAGTATTAAATAATGCGGCGCAGTGGGCAAAAAAATGCGAGGATTTGGGTGCTGATTTAATTTGTCTGCGACTTTTAAGTGCTGATCCTGACGGCAAGAATGCATCTGCTACAGAGGTTGCAAGAACAGTAAAAGATGTTTTATCGGCAACATCTATTCCATTAATGATTTTAGGTTGCGGTAATAATGAAAAGGATTCTTCAATAATTATGGATATTTCACAAATTGCAAAAGGTGAAAATTGTCTTATCGGAATGGCGGTTAAAGAAAATTTTAAAACATTTACTGCAGCGGCACAGGCAGGAGGACATTCATTAATCGCAGAAACACCTCTTGATATCAATCTTGAAAAGCAGTTAAATATTTTGATAAGTGATATGGGTTTCGGCTCTGACAGAATCGTTATTCATCCTTCAACGGGTGGGGTAGGTTACGGATTTGAATATTGTTACACAATAATAGAGCGAACACGCTTGGCTTCTTTGTCAAATGATAAAATGATGTCACAACCGATTATTACCTTCGTCGGACAGGAAACATGGAAAATAAAAGAATGTAAAGCAGATGAAACTGAAAAACCTGAATGGGGCTCGCTTAAAGAAAGAGGTGTGTTATGGGAGATAGCGACTGCGTCAGGATATCTGCAGGCTGGAAGCGATATTTTGGTTATGAATCATCCAAAAGCAGTTAATGAAATAAAAAATCATATAAATAAATTGATGGAAAAATGAGTTATTGAATTTATATTTGCGCGATTGTGGGGTCGCGGGATTGTGCGATAGAATTATTATTATTTAAAGTAATTGTTTTTATCAAATTATACAATGCTCAATCGCACCATCGCACCATTGGGCTATCGCACTATAAAACGGGGTAAACTATGAAAATATTAGTATTAAACTGCAGAATTTATTCGATTGAATATGAATTGTTTGATATGCCTTCCGAAAAAGAATTATGTAAAGGTGTGTTGGAACATATCGGTTTTGAGCAGTCAATACTGACGCATTCTGTGAACAATAAGACCGAAAGGTTCGTTCAACCGATTTGTGATTATAAGAAGGGTTTGGATTTTATATTGTCAACTATAATCAGTCCTGAATATGGTTGCATCAAATTTAAAGATGAAATTAAAGCAATCGGTCATAGAATTGTTCATGGTGGTTCTACTTTCACATCTTCGGTTCTGATTGATGAAAATGTAAAAAAAGAAATCAACAGAGATTTTGAAATTGCGCCGCTGCATAATCCGTATAATTTGCAAGGTATTGAAGAAATTGAAAAAATACTTCCAAACAGAAAAAATGTCGGGGTTTTTGATACTTCATTTCATCAGACACTCCCTGAAGTTGCATATAGATACGCTTTGCCTGAAAGATTATTTCATGACTATAAGATAAGAAGATACGGTTTCCACGGAATTTTCCATAAATATACTGCAGAAACAGTATCAGAAATAATGAAAGATAAGAAAATAAATATTATTTCATTTCATTTAGGCGCCGGTTCAAGTGTTTGTGCAATTAGAAATGGAAAATCTATCGATACTTCTATGGGTTTTACACCTCTTGAAGGACTTGTGATGACCGATAGACCTGGAGATATGGATGTCGGTATTGTGCTTTATCTTTTAAGGAGAGGTTGGACATTGACAGAACTTGAACCATGTTTAAATAGAGAGAGTGGAACATACGGTATTTCCGCTATCAGTTCAAATATGGAGGGTGTTGTAAAAGAAGCTGAAAAAGGCAATAAAAAATCACAACTTGCCATAGAAATTTTTGTTTATAGGGCAAGGAAGTATCTTGGTGCATACTGGTTCGCTTTGGATGGCAAAGTTGATGCTATAGGATTTACCGGCGGAATCGGCGAGAATTCTCCACTTATTAGAGAAAAAATATTGCATGGTTTTGATAAATTCGGAATTAAGATAGATTATAAAAAAAATATACACTCAATAAATACTGAGAGGGAAATAAATGTAAAAGGTTCTAAAGTGAAAATTTTTACTCTACCAAGAAATGCAAAAATACTGATTGCCAGAGAAACTTACGATTTATTAAAAAAAAGTTGAGATTTGAAATAAAGTTATCTTGATACCCGCCTATGCTAAAGATTCGGCGAGGTGATAGGAGAAAAAATATGTTGATTATTGGGGAAAAAATTAACGGGATGTTCAAAAATGTTAAGGAAGCGATACAGAGTAAAAATAAGTCCATTATCCACGAAATTGCTAAAAAACAATTGGATGCGGGGGCAAACGTGTTGGATGTTAATGTCGGTCCTGCTTCCGTTGAGCCATTAAAAGATATGGAATGGCTGATACATTCAATCAGAGAAATTTCAAATGCTCCTTTAGCTATTGATACAACTAAAAGAGATGTTATGGAATTGGGACTTTCAATTGCCGGTCCCGATTCATTTATCAATTCAGCTTCAGGACAAAAAGAAAAACTTGATATGCTTCTTCCACTTGCAAAAAAGTATAAATCAAAAGTCATTGCTCTAACCATGACAAAATCAGGCGTTCCGGCAAATGCCGAGTCGCGTCTTGAAATTGCTGCAAATATAGTCGCATCTTGTATGGAACATGAAGTTGAAGTAGAAAACCTTTATATTGATGCCGTTATTCTTCCAGTAAATGTAGCACAGGAACATGCTAATGCAGTTTTAGAAACTATAAGGCAATGTAAGCTTATATGCGATCCGGCACCTAAAACAATTTTAGGTTTGTCAAACGTATCACAGGGGACCATTGATAGACCTCTCGTAGATAGGACTTTTTTAGCTATGGCTTTAGCGGCAGGTTTGGACGCGGCAATACTTAATCCGTTAGATAAAGAACTAATGAATGTAATGATAACAGCTGAGCTTTTACTTGGAAAAAATATTTATTGCGATTCATATCTTGAAGCTTATGGAAAAAAATGATACATCTTGTTTAAGGATTAATATTTTTTAGATTATCTTATTATGATTTTTTTAAAAATATCTGGTATAAATATTAAAATATTGTATAATTTGCTCAGGAGGAGCTATGACAAATAAAGTACCATCAGATATTGAAATAGCACAATCAATAAAAACCAAGCCAATTAATGAAATTGCCGATAAAATCGGAATTAAACAGGATGAAATAGAACTTTACGGGAGTAATAAGGCAAAAATCAAGCTTGAAATTTTGAATCGCCTTAAAGATAAACCCAAAGGCAAATATATAGATGTTACTGCAATCACACCAACACCGTTAGGCGAAGGAAAAACGGTTACAACAATAGGACTTTCACTGGGTCTTTCTAAAATCTCAAAAAAAGTTGCAACAACAATAAGACAACCCTCGTTAGGTCCTGTATTCGGGATAAAAGGCGGTGCCGCAGGCGGAGGATATTCGCAAGTTTTACCAATGGAAGATTTCAATCTCCATTTAACCGGCGATGTTCACGCTGTCTCAATTGCCCATAATCTCTGTTCTGCTTTTCTTGATAATTCATTACATAAGAATAATAAACTAAATATAGATATTGCCAATATATTCTGGCGAAGAGTTGTAGATGTAAGCGACCGTGCTTTAAGAAATATAGTTATCGGTTTAGGCAGTAAAGACGACGGTATTACCAGACAAAGCGGCTTCGATATTTCGGTAGCGTCGGAAGTGATGGCTATATTGGCACTTACAACTTCGCTTAAAGATTTGAGAAAACGTTTAGCAAATATTGTTGTTGCAATGAACAGTTCAAATAAGCCTGTAACCGCTGAAGATTTACAGGTAGCAGGTGCTATGACGGTTCTTTTGAAAGATGCAATAAAACCGAATCTTTTACAGACAACTGAACATACTCCGTGTTTCGTACATGCGGGTCCATTTGCAAATATTGCCCACGGAAATTCTTCCATTATTGCAGACCAAATGGCTTTAAAACTTGCTGATTATGTAGTTACAGAAAGCGGTTTTGGTTCAGACTGCGGGATGGAGAAGTTTATGAATATCAAATGCAGATATTCCGGACTTACCCCAAACTGCGTAGTGATGGTTTGTTCAATCCGCGCTTTAAAAATGCATTCCGGTAAATTTACAATCGTTGCAGGCAAACAGCTCGATGAAGGATTATTAAAGGAAAATCTATCTGCAGTAGAAGAAGGGGTTTGTAATCTTGAAAAACATATTGAAAATGCCAAATTTTTTGGTGTACCGGTAGTCGTCGCAATCAATAAATTCGTAACAGATACCGATAAAGAAAGTG
>DMMW01000061.1:37201-45803 GCA_003452965.1 Elusimicrobiota bacterium | reverse complement strand
AACAAAATTATAGGTATTTTTTAAGTTTAGCTATATATAATACAGCCATTCCGCCGACTTCAGAATATTTATCATTCATAATAAGTTTTTTCAATTCATTTATTGATACTAAAACAACTTCAATATCAGTATCCAAATTCTCAGGCTTTCCAGTTAGACGCGCATTATCTCCGAAGAAAAGATGTACAGTGGTATTGATACGGCAAGGCATAATCTTTACAGATTTCATATATTTTATGGATTTACAAGTATATCCAGTTTCTTCTTTTAATTCTCGCTTTATGGCGTCTTCAGGTGGTTCGTTTTTTCCAATATACCCGGATGGCAATTCAAGGGTATAATCGTTGATAGGGGGTCTATACTGGCGGACCAATATAATTTTTCCTTCAACAGTTTTAGCAATAATCGTGACGGAATCGCTGCAAGTAAGCCTGTAGTATGGCATTTGATTTTCATATGTATGCGGGACAGAATCTATTGAAAACCATTTCGTTTTAAAAACCTTGGTTATTGTATGTTTTTTTTTCATTATTTTGTATACCTTGTTCTTTTTATTTCTTTGCTTAATACTTTGTTTTTAAGAAAATCCAAGATATTTTGACCGAATTTATTCTTGACCATGGCTTGATATTTTTCACTATTAAAATATTCCTTAAATGCATTATCCCGGAATCTTAATATGTCTTCCGCAGATAACGCTTCATTTCTCATCGGCAGAGCATCAGGTGCAAAAAAACCGTATTGTCCCCATTTTTCCGGTAATGGATATCCTTTCTCCTTGCTAAGCTCGTGAAATCTTGTTCCGGGATACGGCATATGTATAAAGAAATTAGCATACTCCGTATTGAGTTCTTTTGCCAGATCGAGCGTAATCCTCATGGTTTCGTGGGTATCGTTTGGTAATCCAAAAACATAGTTTCCACCTATGTGAATTCCTGCATTATGAACTATGTCAGTCGCTTTTTTTATTTGCTCAACGGTTTGTTTTTTATGGACATCCTTTAAAACTATCTCACTACCCGATTCAAAACCCATAAACACCCAGTTTACTCCCGCCCTTTTCATTTTGGACATAAGATGTTCGCTGACAGTATCTGTCCTTGCAAAACACCAGATGTTTATTTTGTCTCCTAAGTTATGAGAAATTATCTGATCGCATATTTCTTCAACCCGTTTTGGATTTATGGTGAATGTATCGTCTATTAGTTCTATATGCTGTATTTTATACTTGTCTACCAATAATTCTATTTCCTTCACTACCCGTGCGGCGCTTCTGAACCTTGAACCACGCTTGCCGTAAACTACATTTACCGAACAATAATCGCAGTTGAACGGACAGCCGAGCGAAGTATATAAAAGCGAAAAATTTGTCTGGCGTAAATTATAATCCCATGCATGCCAGTGGTGGGTCTTGTATTTCTCCATCTGTAATAAATCCCATGCTGCAAAAGGAAGCTCATCCAGGTTTGTTATTATTTCCGAATGTCCGTTACCGACAATCTTATTGTTTTCGAGATACCAGATACCTTTAATATTAAAATCATTTTGTTTTTTTTTCAGTGCGGTTAACAATTCAAGAGTCGGATAATATCCCTCTCCCTGGATGACAAAATCCACAGCTTCTTCTCGCAAGGTTCTTTCCGGTATAGCTGACGCGTGATGCCCTCCTATTATTGTTTTCACACCAGGCATTTTTTCTCTTATTAATTTGAATATTTTTCCCGCAGCAGTCATCTTTGTAGTAAAAGCGGACACTCCTATCAAGAGCGGTTCATATTTTTCTATTTCTTGAATCGTTTGTTCGGGTATCCAGAAATTTGCTTCCGCATCTATAATAGCAACTGAAAAACCATATTGTCTTATAAATCCTGCAATCATAGCCAGTCCTAACGGCTGGGCGACCGTTGCAAGCTCGTTTAGATTGGCAAACTGTTCCAATCTGTTCCCAGGATTAATTAATAATAAATCAACTTTTATTCCCATATAACCTTCATAAGTCCCGATTTCAAGTTCCGGGATACCCTTCATGAGTTAGATAATTATCAAAAATGCTGGCTATAAGATCCGTAAATAATTTGCCTTTTTCTGTAATTGCAACTTCTTCAGCCGATATATGAACAAGATCATCATTAATAAACTCGTTCATTAAATCAATTTCATTTTTAAAATAATTTTTAAAAGATTCATTAATGCGGTTTTCGATATACGGAATACTAATCGCAAAATAGGTTTTTAATTGCCTTATTATATATCTTCTTAATGCATCATCCTTGGTCAGTTTCTTGCCTCTGTAAATAGGAAACTCATTTTTTGAAAGTGCGGTTGCATATAAATCCTGCTCGTAAAAATTCTGGATTAAATAATTGTCTTCAAGTATGCTGTGTCCGGAACGTCCAATTGCTATGACGTTTGTCGTTTTACCTATCGCGCCAAGCGATGTATAAGTGGCTTTTTTTTCTCGTATAGATTTTGCCACAATATCGTCAGCTTTTGCAAAATGCTCAAAACCAGTTCTTATATAGCCATTATTAAGAAGATAATTTACTCCAGTTATAAAAATTCTTTTTCTTTGGGCAAAATCCGGTATGTCTTTTTCCAGTAATTTCATATGAGAATGGAATTTTGTCGTATAATGGAAAAAACAAAAAGAAATGCGGTCCGGATTCAGTTCAACAGTTTGTTTCATGGTTTTTTCAATAGAAGATTCCGTTTGAAAAGGAAGTCCAACAAGAAAATCAAAATTTATACTTTTAATTACTTTGCGTATATCCGGGGTTAGTAATCTTTTAACTAATTCAACCGGTTGCACCCTATTTACAGCTTTTTGAACTTTGTGGTCAAAATCCTGAATTCCGATAGAAATATTATTTATGCCTTTTTGAATATAGTATTCCAGTTTTTCCGGGGAACAGGTTCTTGGATCTACTTCAATGCAAAATCTATCTAAATTTTTAATATTGCAGAACTCGCTTATTAATTCAATTAATCTGTCAAATTCGGATTTTTCCAATAATGTAGGGCTTCCTCCCCCCAAAAATATTTCTTTAAAATTAGGATTGAGAGAGTTTTCTTTCAGGAATTGATTGAGTATCTTCAGTTCTTTGCTGAGATAATTATTGAAATGGTCCAGTATCTTATTGTAATCGGAAGTTATTTCTTTATGGCAAATGCAGTAATAACATAATGTTCTACAAAATGGAATATGCACGTAAAGCAGTGTTGGTGATTGATTTTTAGATGAAAAAGTTTCATTTAAAGCGGTGCGGTATTCCTTGTCGCCGAATTCTTTAGACCAATTGCTTTTATGCGGATAATCCGAGTAATCATCCGCATATATGTCGTATTTTTTTAATATAATATCTTCTGCTATATCGTTCATTTTTATAACCTCTTAAAATAGGGACAATCTGTTAATGTTTATGAGATAGATAACTCTTTAGCTGTTAAGGGATTCCATTGTAAAAACAGGTCTGGATTCCTGCTTTTGCAGGAATGACAACCATTGTTTTCAATATAATTTGTCCAGACCTAATGCAATAAATCGCTTTGACCAAAAATCAGAATTATCAAGGAATCCTTTTGACAACATTTTGCGTTTATCGGATTCTTCAAGATTACCCAATTTTTTTTCTACTATTCCGAGAAAAAGATTAGCAAGAGGATTTTCAGATGTTATCCTGTCTGCGATATCCGATAAAAACCTTTTAAATTTTATCAATCTCGGATGGGAATTTTCTTTCAACAGTATTTCATAATTTATTCTGTAGTCAGTAAGAAACCACACGTCATTCATAATTTCTTTCTCTGGAACTATTTCTAGATTCTCTTCAAATAAATCGTAGAAATCTTTTGCCTGTTTCTTTTGTTTTCTTTCAATCAAACGTTTTGTTCCCATATGGCTTGAACCATATTCTAACATTGTTGGAACCGAAGAATCCTTTTTTGACTGTTGCTTTTCCAATATTTCAGAATAGATTTTTGTTGCCGGAAATGGGCATAATGATTGCACCGTGTACCAATCCAGTGCCAATTCTTTTGCAAAATTTATAGTGTCCTGAATCTGACTTAAAGTTTCATCAGGAAAACCTATTATTAGAAAGCCCTTTGTAAAAATTTGCTGATATTTGTTGAGTATTTTTGCCGCATGTTTGAAGTCATCTATTGTTGAAGGTTTGTTAATTTTACGCAGTATATAGGGATTTCCGGATTCTATTCCAATATTGAGACCGATACATCCTGATTTCACAGCGATATCAATAAGTTCATCCGATATTTCAGCGGCGATTACCCCGTTAGTAGCATCCCATGTAATATTTAGTTTTCTTCTGGCAATTTCGTCAAATAAGCGAATTGCCCTTTTCTCGTTGAAAAAAAGGTCGTCATCCAGCCACATTATATGACTGATGCCGTAATTTTGTTTCATTGATTCTATTTCATCCGCAACCGCATTTATATCACGCGAACGCACGCCAGGTCCGTTAAAACTCCTGACACCGCAAAAAGAACAGTGTCCGCTGCAACCCCTATTAGAAATGGCTGTTGCAACCTTTGCGTTCGGAGCCCGCCAGAATCTATATGCCCCGATTTCACCGAATGAACTGTATTTCTCAATCGGCAGGTTAAGATAATTAGGCGGTGAATCTATATCTTTTCCTTTCGGTATGCTGCGTTCTTCTATTGCTATATATTTATTATCTATGATTGTAGCAATTTGTTTAATGTATGTTGCATCTAACTTGCCGTTTACAAAATCCAAATAATCACTAAAAACGATGTCGCCTTCAAATAGGCTAATAAAATCAATAGATTCACAATCCCTTAGTATTGATTCCGTATTATGGATAAGTGACGCTCCACCTGCAAAAACAGGTAGGTTTTCATCGCAGGATTTAACGAATGAAGATACTTCTTTCATATCTTTAATAGTCGTGAACATGCAGCTGATACCGATAATATCCGGTTTGAAGGATTCTATTTTTTGTTTGAGCTTTTCTTTCCATGAGTCTGTTAAGGAATCAATATTTATCAAATTTTCTTCATTTGTATGAATGTAAAAAAGTATTTCATAATTAATATCCAGCAAATTCACTTCGTAACCTTTGCTTAACAATTTACTTGTTAAAAGTCCTATACCGTATGGCGGATTGGCGAAGTACCGCAAATTTTTTGCCATGCTGATATCAATTACCTCCGATGGGAACTGAGGCGGATTCAATAACAGTACACGATTACAACTTCCTTTTTTAAAAGTTGCAGTAAGTTTTTTGGATATAGCTTCGTTATTTATATTTGTTTTCATTCTAATATATTAACCGTTTATCATGTTTTTTACGGTTTCGCATATCCTATTAGCATCTGGGGTTTTATTTTGAAGTTCGGGACAAAGACATTTTGTCCTATCAAATAAACCCAGTGCCTTGACACAGCATCCGGTAGCTTGATTTAATTCATATGCAATTGAGCGGGATGCTCCGGCTATTTCATAACCGGAATCTATAACCAATCCGAGCTTAGATTGGTGTAAAGGTTTTGTCATACCGTTCGTAATTTTAAACGGTTTTAACCACATAATATGAACTATATTACTGATTATTCCTTCCTTTTCTAATAATTCGGCCGCTTTAATTGCTTCAAATCTTGCCGAAGATATTGCATATAGAGTTACGTCGGCGTTTTTTTTCAATACATTTTTCATTTCAGCGGTATTTAAATAACTTGTCCGATGTTCACTACATATCATCGGGTCATCGTGTTTTATAAAATCTTCCCATGCTTCAATATATTCTGCAGGTGTCATCGGTGAGCAGACCCGAAAACCGGGAAAATGCATAAAAATGCTGTGCAAAACACCAGAATGGACGGGTCCAAGTCCTTCCGCACCGATTGCCCTGACGAATATTGGGGCGCACTTGCCATGCAGTTCCTTTATTTTTGCAGCAAAGAATATTAAAGGGCTTCCGTTAAGAATAAGAAAATCCTGGAATCTTATTACAAAAATAGGTCGTCTATTTACCAATGCTGTTCCTACGGCAATACCTGCACCTGCAACGTCCGTCATTGGAAGTTCTACAATCCCTTTACAATTAGGGACGGTATTGTTTACCCATCCTACGGCGCTTATAGATTCGCCGAGTAGCAATCCGTTATTTTCCTCAAGATGCTTTCTGGTTATTTCTTTGATAGTTTCTGCAACAGTTTTTTGTCCCATAATTTTTCCATTGAAGTTTTTGCCTCTTCCTCAATTTTTGCGATTTGGTCTGAAAGGCCCAAACCATTCAATTCGTCTTTGACTATTTTAAACCTGTCCCATTCAGGCGGATTATCAATGCCGGTTCCGACATGCCAACGCGCCCTGCAGGTGTAAATATTAATAAATGCAGGAAGATTGTTTTTCAGTTCCTGCGTTTTTTTGTAAATTGTCCATGGGTCATCGGTGATGTCTATACCCGGCATCCCTAACGCTTTTGCCACATTTGTTACACTCCAAGAACGTCTTACTTCGACAGTCGTTAAAATTGATAAATTATTGTCTTCACAGACGAATAGTACCGGCAGTTTATGCGTTACAGCAAATCCCATAGCGGAAAAAACATAATCTTCTTCAGCTGCTCCATCACCGAAAATACAGACTACCGGTTTTCCGCTGCCCAATGCGGCTCCGACTCCGAGTGGAACATTTTCCCCGATTAATCCGTGATGGCCGAACATTGAAACATTGTTTTCAAAACATTGCAGGCAGTTAGAACCTGCCCGTCCTTTGCTTGAACCGCTTGGCAGACATAATAGCTCATCTCTTAGTTTTTCGGGATTGCCGCCGAAAGACAGGTAGGTATCATGACACCTGTGCTGTGCGAATATTAAATATTCAGGAATTGCTTTCGACAATGCCGCTGAAATAGATTCCTGTCCCAATGAAAGATATACCATGCTAGTAACCAGCTTTTCATTTGCGGCATTAATCAGGCCTAAATCAAAATATCTGCTGAAACATATTCGTCGGAATATATCAAGCAAGAGTCCGGTTTCAAAAGATTTTGAAATATTTGGAATTATGCCAAAATTAGAAGATCGCATTATATCTCCTGAGTATTATCTTTTTTTTCTCGGCTTATTAGTAATAAAGTTTATTTTTCCTTTAAAAATACTTTTTATTAAGCGGGAAAACATTAGAAAAATACTGCCTATACCCGATTTTTTAATCATAGGCAGCCATCTCCACGGAGCAAAATATATACTCACAAAAGCGTCATTTTGTATTAATATCAGGTCGTTCGGCGATAGGTTGCCTACCTGCATTACCGCACAATTATAACGAAGGAATTTTGAGAAATCATTGTATACTATTTTTAATCCGTGCTTTTCATTTTTTGCCATTTCATATAATTCTGTGCCGGGATAAGGTATAGCGATGCTTATATTAGCCTGTTTAATTTCGCGTGAGTTTCTTAAAAAAGCCAGTGTTTTACATACCGTCTCAACCGTTTCTCCAGGTAATCCTATCATACAGGAGCTTAATGTTTCCACTCCGTATTTGTTTGTTAACCTGTTGGCTTCATCATAATATTTAAGAGGCACTTCTTTTCTAATAATTTGGCGGATGTTTTCATCCGCGGATTCAAGTCCGAAACCAAGTCGTATCATTCCGGCTCTGACCAGTTTTGCAATAAGTTCGTCATCAACAAGGTTTGCGCGGGTGCCTCCTTCAAATGTTATATTCAGATTTTCCTTTTCAATTAAATCACATATTTTTAGGATATATGCCCTGTCAAGAGTAAGGTTGTCAGCCAGTAAAACAAAATGCTTGATGTTGAAACATTCTTTTACTGACTTGATTTCGGATACTACGGATTCGGGCAAGCGTTTTCTAACCCTATTTCCCATAATTTTAGTGTTACAGAATATGCATTTATAAGGACATCCTCTTGTTGGTATAATAGTCGCGAAGTTCAAATTTCCTTTCAATGTTCCAAGTTTGTATTTATTCATTTTTAGCAGATGTCTGGATGGTAAAGGCAAGGAATCCAAGTCGTCAATTGTTTGTGCGGGTCCTGTAAATTTAATTCCATCTTTATCCCTTAATAGTATGCCTTTGACATTGTGTATGTTTCCTCCGCTTTCGTATTCCTTTAGGAATTTAGGCCAGGAATCATCTGCTTCACCGATAAAAGCATAGTCAAAACAAGGTTCAAATGCTTCCTCTCGCAGCACGGTTACATGAGGTCCCCCGATTACTATGGGAGTATTATCGTTCGTTTTTTTTATGCCTTTTGCAAGTTTGCATGCCAGATGGAAAAAGGGTGTTGTTGCTGTTATACCGATAATATCAGGTTTGAAGTCCAATACCTGATTTATCATTTTTTCTAGTGAAATATCTTCAACCTGGCCGTCAATAATTTTTACTTCATGTCCCATCTTTTCCGCTAATGCAGCAAGATATGCCAAATTTAACGGAGGCCATGTAGACGCCTTTTTTGCAAAATGTGCAAATATTCCATAATCAAGCGTCCATTTAGGAAACAACAATATGATTTTCATAGTAATCTCTCTACCTTTTTACCTTATTTTATGTAGATTCCAGATGAATGACGGTTTATTATATATT
>DMMW01000061.1:23676-37057 GCA_003452965.1 Elusimicrobiota bacterium | reverse complement strand
GCACTATTCTTTATATACCATTCGTATGCTATTTTTATTCCGTTCTCTAAAGAAGTTGAGGGTTTCCAGCCGAGTTCCCTGATTTTTGTACTATCTAATAATTTTCTAGGAACTCCATCCGGTTTTGTTTTATCCCATAATATTTTACCTTTATAACCTATAATTTTTGAGGTAATATCAGCCAGCTCGTGGATGGAATAGTCAATTCCCATGCCGACGTTATAATGGATGTTTTCAAGTCTTGTTGTGTTATTCATAATAAAAATTGAAGCGTCAGCAACATCTTCGCTGAAAATAAATTCTCTTCTTGCTTTCCCGCTTCCCCAAATAGTTATTTCCTTCTGCTTTTTTATTTTTGCTTCATAAAATTTTCTAATTAAAGCGGATATAACATGTGAATTATCCGGGTCAAAGTTGTCGTTTGGTCCGAATGTGGAATTGGGAATCAGGACTATAAAAGTATTTTTTTTATATTGCGTGTTGTATGCCTTGCATGCTTTAATACCCGCTATTTTTGCTATTGCATAATATTCGCTAATCTCTTCAAGTTTGCCGGTTAATAGGTAATCTTCTTTTATAGGTTGCGGGCTGTATTTAGGATATACACATGAAGATGCATAAAACATCAGATTTTTTACTTTATACTTATGTGCTGAACTAAAAACGGCGTTTTGGATACCAAGATTGGTTTGCAGAAACATAGTAGGATATGTTTTATTGGCAAGTATGCCGCCTGTCAATCCAGCTGATAAAAAAACATATTCCGGGCGAATCTTTTTAAAAAACTTTTCAACTTCAGAAAAATTAGTCAGGTCAAGTTCTTTGTGTGTTTTGGTTATTAAATTGGTATAACCTTGGTATTTCAATTTTTTCAAAATTGCGGAACCCAATAAACCAGTGTGGCCTACGACAAATATTTTAGAATTTTCGTTCATATTTACCTAAAAACCTAATTACGGGATTGTAATGTCAATAATCGGCATATTATTGAAAAATTTGATTTTGAAAAATTATGATTATACAGATATTAAACTACTGATTAAAAAGATTAAAACCTAAGTCTTTTTGTGGTTGTCTTTAATCTGTGTAATCTTTCTTTCATAATCATTTTAATCTTTTTTTAAGAAAACATCGTCTACCCCGTTAGTAATGTAGTTTATGTTAGTTATAGAAATATTAAGTTGAGAAAACATTATTGTCAACATTACTTTACGGGGTCTAGTGAAAAACCATAATTTTTCATAATATTCTTGACATTACCCAAATCTCCGAAATACATTTCCTAATCACTATAATCATTTCTTTATAAATTCTTTTATTTTCCTTTCCATATTATTATTATCAAGCCCATAAAAAGCTCTTATAATATCTCTTCCGCCGTATTCGTAGCAATACGCTTTTTCCAAAGGCAAACCCAAACGTTTGACGGGTATTGATATTTCATTATCAGATAGAATTTCGCAGATTGTGCTTCCGAGACCGCCGGGCAGGAAATTTTCTTCCATGGTAATAATCTTTTTCACACCTTTGATTGTATCAAGAAAGAGTTTCTGGTTTATCGGGATAGTATAAGCGTCTATTACACCGATATTTATTTTATTTTTAGCGAGTTTTTCGGAAACTTCTATGGCTGTATGAGTCATGCTTCCGCAGCTGACTATGTAATAATCTTTACTTTTTTTCAATACTGACAATCCTTTTCTGAAATCGTGGTTTTTATCGTAAATATCGGGCAGAGTTTGCCTATAGACCCTTATGTAATTCGGCGAATTTGACTCATATGCAATCTCGCCAAAAGATGAAGACATATTACTGTCCGTCATTGTATGAATTGTCATGTTTGGCAAACACCTCATCATGGCGATATCCTCTAACAGGTGATGCGTAGGACCGGAATCTTCGTATCCAAAACCCACTCCTACTCCAACAATGGTCATAGGAATATTCATTATTCCGCACTCAACCCGTATTTGCTCAAGGCATCTGATTGTTATAAAAGGAGCTATCGCATAAACAAAAACCTTTTTACCGGTTAAGGCAAGACCGGCACCGATGATTATTGCGTTCTGTTCGGCGATACCGACATTGATGAATTGTGACGGTAGCTCCTTTCTGATTACGTCAAGGCTGGGAGCGCCCATATCTGCAGAAATTACTATAACATTTTTATCGGCTCTCGCCTTTTCCAAAATTTTATCCCAAAAAGCGTCTCTTTGTGGTATTATTTTATTAGTCATTGTTACGCCTCCTTTCTAAACAGTTTCTTGCTTTTTCCGCTTCTTGTCCTTGAGGTGCTATTGCATGCCACAAAGGTTGATAACATATTGAATCAATCCCACTTCCTTTTACGGTATCGGCTATTATTACAAGCGGTTTGTTTGATTTCCTTGAACGTATATCCTTCATACTTTCAAGTATTTCCTTGAAAGAATGTCCGTCTATTCTTAAAACCCGCCATCCGAAGGATTCCCATTTGTCTTTCATAGGTTCTTCGGCGATTAAATTTTCAGTAAAATCGGTTACGCACAGGAAATTTCTGTCAATGATTGCGACCAGATTATTCAGGTTGTGATGGCTAGCAAACATTGCTGTCTCCCAGATTACGCCTTCGTAGCATTCGCCATCTCCGAGAAGAGCGAATGTCATATTAAGTTCTCTGTTCAACTTGGCGCTTAACGCCAATCCAGTTGCGATACCAAATCCATGTCCTAAAGAACCGGCGGTTATTTCTGCCCCGGGTACGCTCATTTGTAAATGGACTCCGAATTTACCGTCTTTCTGGGCAAATTTTTCCAGTTCTTTCTTGTCAAAATATCCTACATCGGCAAGAACGGTGTATAAAGCGGGGCTTGCCTGTGCCTTGCTTAGTATAAACCTATCTCTTCCTTTCCACTGAGGATTTTCCGAATCAAAGTTCATAATACCGCCATGGAAAAGAGCGATCAAGATATCTATACAAGATACTGATGATGTGACATGTCCTGTTTTTGCTTTAATGCAAGTTTCAAGAATTACTTTTCTTAATTCATCTGATTTTTTCTCAAGCTTTGCTATCAACTTTTCAGTAATTATCATTTCCCCCCCTTCTTCTGAATGTTGTTTCAGAAAGTTTAATTATCCAACAATCGTCTCTTCATTTTAACGGTCAGCATTTTTTCAATATGACTTTTTACTTTATTGCCGAATTTTTCCTGTATCATACTTAAATATTTTGGATTTGTATGATATTTATAAAAAGCTTCATCCCTGAATTTCAAAACATCTTTTGCATATATATAATTAGTCGGTAAAGGTTGTGTTTCGTAACCGTGTTGGGAGAATCCTTCCCAGTTTTTTGGCAAGAAACCTTCTTTAGCCGATGCCCATTCATATAATTCGGATCCCGGATACGGCATTACTGAATAGAAATTGGCGAATTCACAGTTTAAATCGATTGCTAATTGCAGAGTTTCTTGCATTGTTTGCTTGGTATCTTCCGGCAAACCGAACATATAATTACCGAGTATGTATATATCGTTTGATTGTATATTTTTTACTACCTCAAATATTTCTTTTTTTATTTTTTTATTTACACTTTCTCTTACTCTGGAATTGCCGGATTCTATACCAAGGCAAATCCAGTTTACGCCTGCTTTTTTGAGTTTTTTCAGCAAATTATCCTGTATAGTATCTACTCTTCCATAAACCCAGATATTCAGGTTGTAGTTACGTTCAATAAGAATATCGCAAAATCTTTCCACCCTTTTCGGAGATAATATGAAAAGTTCATCGTCAAACCTTATGTTCCGTACTTTATATTTATTAAAAGCTGTATCTATCCATGACATTACTTTTTCCAAAGACCAATACCGTATACCTGGTTTTCCAAAAACCGCGTTTATACAGCAATAGGTGCATGTATAAGGACATCCTAAAGAAGTATTCATAGTGATGTAAGGGGTTCTGATATCCGAGAAATCTTCCTTTTTGCTTTTTTCAAAATCCTGAAAACAGTGCATGTTATGCGCGCGATAATTGTTTATATCTGGCAGCAAATCCCAGCCGTAATCAGACAGTTCTTTATCCAGATCCTTGACTATTTCAGAAGGGGTTGTAAAAGATATAATACCATCATTTTTAAACCACAGACCGGTTATGTTTTTAATATCCGTTTTACCTTTAATGAAATTTATCAAACCTTTGATTGTATACACGCCTTCACCCTGTATGACGAAATCAACCGCTTCTTCCGTCAATGTTTTTTCCGGCAGTGCGGATGGATGATTTCCTCCCATTGCAATGGGAACCGATTTATTGGCATTTTTTAAATCCTTAGCTATTCTGCCTGCCGCAGGCATTGTTTGAGTAGATGCGGACGGCTGATGGCCATAAACCATTATAACAATTAATTTCGGGTTGAATTTGCTTAATATTATACTCGCCGATTCTTCATCCCATCCCTCTACGTTTACATCATATATTTTAACAGAATATCCGTTATTCCGCATATTATTAGCCAATAAACATGTCCAAACAGGCGTAGCTATTGCGGTGTATTCTTTTGATAGATCCTGATATGTTTTTTTCTGATTGCTTGGATTAATAAATAAAATATCGGTATTCATGATAATATCTGATTTCACAGATTACAAACGAAGATTACACAGATTAAAGACGAGTCTTAATTCATACCTGTCGGTTGTAGTGTAATCATATTTAACGTTCTTATTTGGATAATTCTTTTTTAACTTCATTCCTGCAATGGTCTAATAGAATTTGTATGCTTTGTTCAAAGGTGTACTTGGGCTTCCAGCCGGTCTGCTTCATAAATTTTGACGTATCCGGTATTTGCAGTGTTACGTCTGTAGGCCTGAATAATCCTGGCTCTGGTTTTGACGGTATTTTGCATCTCGCCATTTTTTTAAGTACATTCAGAAAATCGCCGACTTTCATTACCGTTGTACCGCCGATATTATATATTTCGCCGAACTCACATTTTTTTAAAGCGATCCAATAAGATTCCATAGCATCCCTGACGTCTATGATTGTTCTGACGGAATCAAGATTACCGTGCAAAAGTACTTTCTGAAGCCCTGCTTCTATCCTTGCAACCTGCATAGCAAAAGCGGTTGCAAAAAGGTCGCTTCTTCTTGGATTAATATACGCAAACATCCTGGTTCTTATTACTTTCATATTCCAGTTTTTGAAATATGTATATCCCATAAGATCCTGGGTAACTTTAGATACTGCATATGGGCTTGAAGGATTTAAAGGACAATCTTCTTTAATCGGGACATTTTTAGGGTCTACTTGTCCGTAAACTTCCGATGTGCTGCATAATTGCACTATGGAATCTATTTTTGACAATTTAACGGCTTCAAAAAGGTTTACAGTACCGATTATATTATTATTTAAAACTGCAATCGGCGTATTAAACGAGGCTAATACATTAGCATATGATGCGGTATGAAAAATTGCATCCGGTTTTATAATCTGTTGTATTCGGAAAACAGAGCTTAAATCCGTTAGGTCGCAATCGTGAATCAAAACCTTTTGCATTATGTTTTTCAGGTTTTTATTGGTTGTCGTGCTATGCCATCTGGTAATGCCGTGCAGTTCTACATCGGGATGATTATTCAGAATATATTCAGCAAGATAACTTCCGCCGGAACCGCTAATTCCCGTAATCACTACTTTTTTAATTTTTCTGTTTTTCATAATATGTTCCCATACTTATTATTTTTTAGGATAGAGTATCCTTTAATAAGTTCCTTAATCCCCATATCCAGAGTGAATTCGGGTTTAAACCCGGTTTTTTCTATTTTTTCGTTTGAAACGATATAATCCCTTTTATCAGTATCTTCTCCAATGGGCGCTTCCATATAAACAAAGTCAGGAAGATGTTTCTTGATTTTTTCGCAGAGTTCTATTTTTGAAAGATTTGCTTCGCTTAAACCTACGTTATACGTTTCATTTTTCATTTTATCAAAATTTTCGATTGCAAACAAAAACACTTTAACGATATCTTTTATATGAATAAAATTCCTCTTAAAATGTCCTTCAAAAAGAATAATGAACCTGTCGTTTACGGCTCTATATACAAAATCGTTTACCATTAAATCAATGCGCATTCTCGGCGACATTCCGAATACTGTAGCAAGACGGAAGCTTATTGAATTGCCACGTTCCAAAACAATTTTTTCGGCTTCCATTTTTGTTATTCCGTAAAACGATATTGGATTTATAGGTGAATCTTCCGTGCAAAATTTGTCTTTCTGACCTATTCCATATCCACTGTTTGTTGTCGGAATTATTATCCTTTGATTTTTACTTGCATTATCCGCTATAATTTTTACTGCATCAGTATTAGTGGTTTTTGCCCCGATTTTGTCACTATTACATAATGGAGCACCAACAAGAGCTGCTAACGGTATGATAATGTCCACGTTTTTAAGCGATGATTTAATAAGTTTATCGTCACGCACATCGCCTCTTATAATATTAAAATTATCGTTATAACAGCAATCCATAAGCGAGTTTTGCGAATAGATAAAATTATCTATAACAGTAACCTTATTCCCAAGAGCCAAAAGTTTGGGCACTAATACCGAACCGATATAGCCCGCTCCACCTGTAACTAAAATGTTGTAATTCATAAGAATTCCTTTTTTACCTCGTTAGAGATAGGAAGCGTTTGAAAAATGCTTCCGTGAATAGTAAAATGACTTTTTTAACTTTTTATTATCTTGCATTTAAAAACATCTTTTTACACATATACTCATCTCTAATGGGGTTATATATTTTTTAAAGTTTTATATAAATAATCAATTTTATCCCGTATATCAAACGGATAATTGCCTACAAAAAAACCGTTGTAATGTGCGATATCAGCATTAGTAGATTTCGTAATAGTATGATTAAAATATTTAATAACATCATGTCTAAGCATGCACCCGCCGGTTATTATTCTATGTTCAATACCAGCTGTCTTCAATTTATTCAGTACTATTTCGCGGGGGATATTCAATTTCGGATTCACTATCAATGTAAAACAAAACCATGAACTTTCGCCGGTTTCATTTTGAATAATAAATCTGGCATCATCTTTAAATAACCCTTTAAAATATTTTGCATTTTTTCGTCTTATTTTAAGAAATTTGTCCAATTTTTTTAATTGGACTTTACCTAATACACCGTTTAATTCTCCGGGTCGTACGTTATAGCCTGGCAATATAAACCTGTATGCTTCAAAAAAATCGTCATTTCTCTTCCTATATAGACCGCAATCGTCTTCTATACCTCTCGTCCAACCGTGAGTTCTAAGCGATTTAGAAAGTAAATATAATTCTTTGTCATTAGTTACAATCAAACCGCCTTCCATAGTTGAGATATGATGCGAAAAAAAGGTGCTAAATGTATTTATTAATCCGAATGTACCGGTATATCTACCGTTAAATTTCGCTCCCATTGATTCGCAATTATCTTCAAAAAGGATAATATTATTTTTTTTACATAATTTTGTTATTTGGTCAAACCGGCATGGGTTGCCCAATATACTTACTGCAACGACCATTTTGGTTTTTTTTGTTATTGCTTTTTCAAGTTCATTTATATCAATATTCAAAGTGTGTAAATCAATATCAACGAATTTAAGTTTTAAACCGTATTGGTGGAGCGGATAATAGGTGGTAGCCCATGAGATATTGGGAACTATTACTTCATCCCCTCTTTTAAGCGGATTTTTCTTTCTATAAAAAAGAGATGCAACCGCGATTAAATCGGCAGATGAACCCGAATTGACCATGACGGCATATTTCATTCCGAAATACTTGGCAAACTGTTCTTCAAATTCCTGTACATGTCTGCCCATAGTAAAAGAATCGCTTTTGATAACTTTATACATCGCCTGTCTTTCTTCTTTTGAAAATGTTGAATAAAGTAATTCGTATTTCATATGCTTTATCCTTTTTTTACCTAATCAATCCCAGAATTTCGCTAATAATAGAATTCTTTTCTATCGCAGGTTTCCCAACGTATTTTCCGAATACGGTCTATAAAAAATTATTTCAGAACCAGAAAAATCAAATTCAAACGGTATATTCAATAAACCTTTCAAAGATTTTTTTACTTTCATTCTATTTTCAGGTTCAACATAGAAAAGCATGAAACCGCCGCCGCCTGCACCTAATAATTTTCCGCCAATAGCGCCGTTTCGCATCGCAGTATTATAAATATCGTCGATAAAACTATTGCTTATTTTTGTGGATAAAGTCCGTTTCAGTTTCCATGTCTCATCCAGTAACTTTCCGAACAATTTAAATTTGGGTGTTTTAGATGTTATAATTTTGTACGCTTCATCAACCAGTTTACCCATTTTATGCAGTTCTTTCTCTTTTTTGGTAGTATTCTTTATTTGTTCTATAGCTATTTCCGACGCTATGCGGGACAGACCTGTAAAGAAAAGCATAAATTTTTTTTCAAATACAGATACATTTTCTTTTGTCATAAGCACTGGAGTAACGACAATTTCACCATTATTTAAAAAGTCAATTTTATTGAATCCGCCTTGAGCTGCAAAAACCTGGTCCTGTGATCCCACATTTTCTTTTATAACGTTTTGTTCTATGTGAATGGCAAGTTTGAAAAGCTCGTTTTTTGAAATAATTTGTCCTTGGAGTGCAAACATTGCTTTTAACAATCCCACCGTAAATGTGGAACTTGAACCCATGCCGGACCTTGCAGGGATATCACCGTCATGATGGATGGATATTCCTTTTTTATAATTAAAATAATTCAAAATTTCCCTTACCGACGGATGTTTTATTTCGTTTATACTTTTTGCGTTTTCCATCTGGGAATATACAATCCGATGCTTATGCTCAAAAAAAGGCGGCAATTCGCGCACTATCAAATAACAGTATTTGTCTATTGCTGCTCCAAGAACTTTGCCGTTATGCCTTAAATACCAAGTTGGGTAATCCGTACCGCCGCCAAAAAAAGATATTCGATGAGGTGTTCTGGTAATTATCATAATATTTCCCCAATCCTTTTTCATCCTGCAGCCAGTCCCACAAAAAGTCGGGACGGGCAGGATTCCGCTCCTAGAATCTTAAGGTAAACTATATAATCCCGATTGTTATCGGGATGGAGCTTCATATTCATTTTCCATACCAGTTTTTTAATTTTTGGTACGTTTTTTGAGACAGATACTTTCTGAGTATGCAATTAACAATAAATCCTTTAACGGAAGATTTAATCGCAATCAGTTTACCGAACAGCACGGTTTCCAACATAAAATTAAAAAACCTTTTTTTATAACGGTATCTTTGAATTTTATTTATTAAATAACCCGTATATCCAATTGGATATACACCGGTTGAGTTTGAACTGTATATGAATTTTTTATAATCCTTATAGGATTTGAAATCTTGGTGAAAGATATGATTGGACAATAAGGTTATATTATAACACATTTTTGAATATTTTTGAGGGTGCCATACAACTTCCTTGTACGAAGCGAATAGCATTTTGTAATTTCCCCATTCTTCCAGAGAAGAAGGTGGATTGTAAACGTAATTTTTCTTTATAAAATCAAATAATGAAGTCCCAGGAAAAGGTCTCAACATAAATAAACCTATAATAATCAAATTATTATTATACGATATTTTATCAATAACTTCAAATGTTGAATTCAAATCATTCTTTGTTTCTGTTGGAAAACCGAACACAAAAGTTACCCTATGTGGTATTTTATAGTTTTTAAGCCAATCAATAGTCCTATATATTTGGTCAATTTTAATATCTTTTTTAATTATTTCATCCAGCAACCTCTGAGAACCAGATTCTGCTCCAAAACTCAAATATTCACATCCCGATTTGCTTATAACATCTACAAAATCAGCACCTATTTTATTGACGGCATTATCAAACGTGTTAAATCTGCAAAATGCGCTCCATCGGATTTTCAGATTTTTTTTTAAAACAGAACTAAAAATGTTATAAACCCTGACGGGATCTATAAACAGCTCATCCTCGTAAGCTATATCAAAGCTTCTTATGTTATATTTATTATAAAGAAATTCAATTTCATCTACAACTCTTTCAGCGTCTTTAAAACGGTATTTTCTTTTATGGAATGCGGTGCTATAACAAAATCCGCATCTGTACGGACAGCCTCTGGAAGTATGCAGCGGAAGTTCGTATGATAATGAAATGTTTTTGCCCAATAAATAATAGGGCAAATCAAAATCCAGTTTATTCATATCAATCAAATCCCGAGCGGCATTTATCACTATTTTACCGTTATTGTCTTTATATGCGATTCCTTTGATTTTGGATAAGTCCTGATTATTTAATAGACCATCAGCGAGTTCTTTAACTGTTTCATCCCCTTCTCCGATTACGACTATATCAACCAATTCATTTTTAAGAGATTCTTCGGGTAGCAATGAAGGGTGTACGCCGCCCAAAACAACAGGTATTTTTTTATTATAATTTTTTATCAATTTAGCGACATATAATCCTTCGGATATTGTTTTGCCGGTCAGCATGCTGATACCGACAAAAAGGTAATTTTCAAATTTTAT
Source organism: Elusimicrobiota bacterium (assembly GCA_003452965.1). Lineage (GTDB taxonomy): Bacteria > Elusimicrobiota > UBA8919 > UBA8919 > UBA8919 > UBA9627. Next base: position 26,492 of record DMMW01000061.1, on the reverse strand, counting down.
ATCTTTAATACTATCAATTCCAAGATGAATAATAGATACGTCAATATTAATATTAAGCAATGATTTTGCAATATACAGTATGCCCATCGGGAATGCAAATCCCCTCAGTTTGTTGCCCGGATAAACTAATAATACTTTAGGTTTATTGTTCATATAAGTTAAAATGCTGTTCCAAATTTGTTTTTAATTAAATAAAAAATTTTTTCGGCTTCTTTGAATTTCATTAAATATGATATAACAGCAAAAACAGTTAATCCAATAATTGATGCACCGGCTAATTGGATAAAATGATTTAAGAATGACGGCGTAGGAAACAGAATGCTTAATCCTTGAAAGGCAATAAATGTCATTAGTCCTGATATTAACGCAAAAAAGGTTGTCTTAATCAATGATTTAATAATTGAAATACCGTGAATATTATTAATCCGCTTTTTTAATAATTTAAAAAGAAAAATAGTTATAAAAAGAGATGTAACTGATGCAGACAATGCTATTCCGGCAGCCGGAGGGTTGATTATTTTCATAAAAATAAAGTTCAGAATAATTGTTAATAATATATTTAATAAGACAATTTTAAACAATACCATCATATCTTTATAAATTAAAAAAATCCTGTTTATTATGACCGCAGCATAATTTGTAAACAATTGGAATGTATAACAAATATATATTACGGATGTAAGGTCAGTTGCCTGAGCGTCAAAAATACCTCTCTGAAAAAGAAGTTTTATTGTAGGTCTTGCAAGAATAATCATTATCACTGCCATAGGAATAAAAATGAAGCCGGTCATTTTAATACCGGTTGCTAGCGAATCTTTCATATCTTCAATTTTGTTTTCCGCTATTTGAGTAGAAAGGAAAGGATATATTGCGGTAGCAATTGTACCTGAAAATATCATCAAAGGCACTTGCACTAATTTATCGGCATAGCTTAATGCAGCAATGCTTCCGCTTGGAAGCCATGATGCCATTGTTCTGTTGATAAAAGGATTCAAAGAACCTAAAATACTGAGCATATAGAAAATAAAAGATAATTGCAGGATTTCTTTTATAGCAGGATGTCTCCAATTAAACGATAAATAATGCTTGTATCCTTTTTTTTTCGATATTGGTGCCAAAAATGCGAATTGTATTAACAAGCCTATTAATAACCCCCATACAAATACAAAAACCCCCCATTTTTTTGTAAAGAATAAAATTAAAATAATGACACTGATAGTAATAAAGGTTTGAGAAAATGCGGGCCATGTGAAGTGTTCGTATGCGTTGAGTATGCTTGATAACATACTGATTAGTCCTGAAAAAATAACTGTGAAACATATTATTCTCAGAATTTTAACTGATAGAATATATGTTTCAGTATCCAATCCTCTGAAGCCGTATCTTAGCATTTCGTTAGCAAAAACGAATATGACTATTGCAGATAGAACAAGGAATATAAACAAGTAATTGACCACGATGCTTGCGATTTTATTTGCCTCTTCTTTATCATGTGTCCTGTGCTTGATAAATATAGGTATAAAAAAAACAAAAATGGATGTTATGATAGCATAGATAAAGTTTGGAATAGTAAGTGCCACATAATAAGCATCCATTGCTTTCGTAATTCCAAAATACTTAGCAGAAAGCATTTCTTTGCCCATAGACAAAATGTTGCCGAAAATGCTTGCGGCAATAAGAATTATATATGCTTTAGCAATCTTAGTATTCGTGCTCAAGGTTTTTCTCCTATTTTTTTGGGAAAATAGATTTCAAAACAGATAGAGCTGAAGACAGTTTTGTCATGGAATTTATAGAGATATCTTCAGGTACGTTACCTGAAATACTTTGGAAAACATTTTGGATATTTTTAATCTGCAATAACCTTTCTTTTTGAATTTTATTGAGCGAGTTATTCTTTTCAAAATCCGATATGGCGGAGTTAAAATTACTTAATATTTTTTCCATTCTGAGTTTTGTTCTTTTATATATAATATTGATAAAATCAGGATTTACTTCATAAAAATCTTTCCGTGAACCGCTGACCCATATTTTTTTAACCGCTTCCCACCTTTCTAATTCACGTATATTCAAACTGACGCTGCCTTTGCTCATTTTCAATTTAGATACTAAATCGTCTAATGATAAAGGTTTGTCACTCATATATAGAAGTCCGTATATTTGACCGACGCTTCTGTTTAGTCCCAAACTCGCGCCAAGCTCGCCTACGATTCTTATAAAATTGATATTAATATTTTCTGTATTCATATCGTTTAATACGTATTAAACGTTCTATATATATTATAAAGAATATAATTTATTTTGTCAAGGTAAATTTATGATGTTTCCAATAGTTTACTAAAAAGGATGGTTTTATAGAGATGTATGTATTGGTTTGTAATTTTGCCCATAGAAAACTTTAATTCTATTGTTTTGCGGGCAGCATGTGTTAATTTGTTTATCAGATCTTTGTTTAGAAAAATCTGCTTAACTAATATTGAAAAATCTATTATAGTTCCAAAATCCACTATAATGCCATTTTCTCTGTCTAATATAATTTCCTCATTTGCCGTTATTCTATTTGCTATTACCAAAAGACCGCAGGACATTGCTTCAAGAATAGAGTTGGAAAGTCCCTCCCCAAAAGACGGAAGTATGAATATATCAGATGCCTGTAAATAGTTATTTATGTTATTCTTAAAACCGAGAAAATGCACATTTTTGTATTTATAAGATTTTTCCAATTCATTTGATAAAGAGCCGATGCCTATGATTAAAAGGATAATATCTTCAGGGATTCTTTTCCATAAATTGAGAAGTATATCCAAACCTTTTCC
>DMMW01000061.1:19663-23480 GCA_003452965.1 Elusimicrobiota bacterium | reverse complement strand
TTAAAAAAATCAGTTTCTACTCCGTTAGGTATTAAGGTAATTTTATTTTCCGGAAATCCTGCGGCGATTACTTCATCAAATACTTCTTTGCCTGGTACTATATACGAATTGAAATGTTTTTTAAAAATATTTAGTTTTATTTTTCCAAAAGGTTTTGCTAAGGAAGTTCCGATATCACCGGTCGTCCTTGCACCGCCAAATTTAAGCAAGATTTTTTTATTAAAAAAAATTTTTATAAGTATCGCTGAAAAAGCATGTGAAGAAGCAAGATGGACATGGATTATGTCGTATTTATTACGATTTTTGACAAGAAATAAAAAGGATGAGAGACAGAAAAAGATAGACGAAACAATGCCTTTCCCGAAAGAAAAAGTTCTGAATACGGGAAGCGAGGGAAACGAGTCCAGTAACTCGTATTTTTTTAGTTTTTCTAATCTTGTGGTAAGTATGAAAACATCATTTCCTGAAGTTATTAAAGATTTTGCAAGTCGTTGTGCCTGCAGTTCAGTACCACCTGCCATAGGATAAAATCTTGCTAATAACATACAGATTCTTAGTTTCATATCTTGGTTTCCATTATTATTAGGAATGTCATGCTAAAAAGCGTTAACCATAATCCGGTTAAGTAATAAATACGGTTCGGATAAAATGGTTGAGGATTAATGAAATTGTTAGTTTTTATATGCGTATTTTCAAAAATATTGTTTCTCAGTATTTTCCAACCGTTGCTTATTTTCTTATTTGTGATAATATATTTAATATTGTATTTTGCTAATTCTTTAGCATCAGGATTATCTTTTAATTTTTCAACTAATGTTTCTATTCCGTAAGTTGTCAGAGGGTCGTAACCCGAGGCATTATTAATATGGTGAGGTATGTTTATATTAGTTGGCAGGGTATTAATAAAATCATAATAGTTAAGTTTCTTGGAGTATACATCTTGTAATACAAGGTATTTCCCGTTATCAGTCCTTCCCTGAAGCGTTAAAATATTTTGTGTCTTGATATTTATTAGTTTTGATGGCATTTTGGGATTAAGTCCATGCGAATATAAATACAAATCAAATAGAGTGATAACCGAAATAAAGGGTACTAATTTTATATATTTTCCAATATTTGCTTTTGATATAATTAAACATGAGATAAATGTAAATAAGAACATAATTGCTGCGGGATATCTTATTTTGGAAAAAGGTAATATATATTTATATAAAAGTCCGTAAATCGGAGTATATCTGCCTAAAGCCAAAATCAGTATAACAATAAGAGGTATTATTAATCTCCTATTGCTGTTAAGAAAATAGGATATTATGAAAATAATAGGTAGCAAACCTATATAGAATGTTTTTAACCATAAGTTACCCGTGATATCGGTGTTTTTCCGAGGCAACATGTTTTTTATTATTTCAACGGGCTTCATTGAGACGCTTGAAGCTTCTTCATAAGTTATACCGTGAGCTCTGTTTGAATTGTTAATAAAATTAAATGAAGGTATTATTTGGATGGATGCTATAAGTAAAGCAAAAACAACCGAAGTGACGAAGGTGTATATAAACTCTTTTTTAAGAAAAAACAGGAGAACCAATATCGTATAAAATATAATCTGAGGATGGCCTGCAAATATCTGTATAGCAAATAACAATCCAAGTAAAACTTTCCGTTTATTAAGTAAAAAGAGTAACGCTAACGGAAGCCATATTGCAGCCCCTAATATGCTTAAGAATTCTATCCGTGTAAGCATATAACCGCTGAATCCCCAGCATATTGAACCAAGTATAGCGTATGAATTTTTTATTTTAAATGATTTTGTAAGCAAAAAGAAAAATAATAAAGATAAAAAAAAATGTGAAACTATAAATATTTTATAAGCGGTAGTAAATTTAAATAAATAGAAAAGCAAAGTAAAAGGATAGAACAATGATGATTCGGGATTAGCCAAAAAGGGTTGTCCAAAAAAAGTATATGGGTTCCATATAGGGATATTCCCGTTCTGAATGTTTTCCGCAGCAAAAAGACGGTACGGCATGAATAAATTTATTATATCCCTGAAAAAAAATGTTTTGTAGGTAAAAATTACATCATGGAAAAAAAACAAAATTAATATTGAGAAAAATAGTAAATAATTAGATTTTTTCAAATTTTAACCTCAATATAAGACGGAAATATGAGAGGATTGTTTTAAGTATTTTTATTTTACTTTTTCCCTTTTTTAAATCGTATCGCAATTCAAGACCGGTTTCAGTAATAGAAGCACCTATCCTGGAAAGTTTTATTAGAATTTCGGCCATGCAGGTAAAACCTGGTGCTGTTATTAGATTTTGTCCGTAAGTATTCAATGCCTTTTTGATTATTTTTCCTGAATAAGCGCGGTACCCGCTGGTATAATCCGATACGTTTTTAATCGGGAAAAAAAGTTTTAAAATTATGCCAGCACCACTGCTTAGAATCTTTCTGTGTTTTTTAAGACCTATTTCCCGTCCTCCGGAGGCATATCTGGATGCAATTGCTATATCATTTCCATTATTGATGTTTTCACTGAGTTTTTGCATCAATTCCACCGGATGAGTGTTATCGGCATCCATTGTTATTAAAATATCGTTTTCATTTATAGTCGCTGAAATATGGTTTATGCCGGTTAAAATAGCCCTGCCTAAACCAAGATTCTGTTCGTGATTTAATATTTCAAGTTTTATGTCAGATTGAAGTTTTTCTAATATATTTAACGTATTGTCGCAAGAACCATCATTGACAATAATTATGGAATGTTGTTGATTGTGAAGCTGTTTGAAAATGTTTTTAATTAAAATTTCAATTCCGTCAGCTTCGTTGAATGCTGGTAAAAGTAAATATATCATAGTTAATAATAATTGTAGGGTTTTTCAATAATTATAATTATACATATTGATATTAAAGAAATCAACAAGCCGATTTTAAATAATACAGGATTGTATAAAAAAGTTATTGTATAGTTATCAGAATTTTTTAACTTTACTGCACGAAAAATATAATTTTGTTTTTGTATAGTGCTTCTTTTGCCGTTGACATATGCCTGCCAGCCCGGATAGTAGGAATCTGATAGTATCATATCGCCGGAATATGTTGTTTCTATTTTAACTTTTTCAGGTTCATAATAAGTGATATTTGCATTTTTTTTAATATTATTTTGTTCAACGACATATGCTCTTTCAATAAAATTCTTATTACGGTATACGAAAAGATGTGTTTTGTAAACCAAGTCCCATTTGTTTGATTTGAAATAGTAATCAGCCAAAAGGTATTTTACATTTGCAATTGATAAAAGCTCATTTGCCTCGTCAGGGCAGTTTTGCGAATATATTTTGTAGATATATAGTGCATGATCCATTAACTCAATTGGTTCTCCTATTCCGCCGATATCATATATATGAGATGTGATAGATACAATTCCGGATAACCGGTCTCTTAAGATATAAAATCCTATATTTCCATAATCTGGTACTTGTATTTTATTAGACCAGTTTGTTTTAGGTGTCTGAAAAAATCTGAAATAATCCTTGTCTTTTTGTAAAAAGTTTACAATCGGACCTTTCTCAAGGTAATAATCATGTTCAATAGTAGCGTTAATATTAAAACTGTAAATTAAAAGTTCAACTACAATAAAAAGCGATATAAGATATGATTTATTAATGTTATTAATTCCCGTAGCTGAAAAATATATTAATATAAAAAATGGAATAATCATTATATGTGATGGATATCTTATTAAATTTATTCCTGGAATATATTTATGAGAAATTTCATATATAGGTGTTTTTGTTCCTAATGCAAAAAATATCGC
>DMMW01000061.1:6725-19475 GCA_003452965.1 Elusimicrobiota bacterium | reverse complement strand
AAATCCGAAAATCGCCGATAAAACTGCTGTAAATCCGAGCCAGTATGATTTAAGCCAGAAATATTTTTCACCGGAAAATAAACCTGATTTTTCAATTTTTAAAAATATCGGAGAAATCAATGCAATTATATCAAAGTAATTTGCCGACCATATTGAAGTATCGGCGATGTTTAGGCCGCTTTTCCTTATGGAGCTAAATATTAATTCTATAGACGGAATTAACTGAATTGAGGATATTAGTGTTCCAAAGAATATTATAAGGAATAATTTTTTAATTTTACGTTCTAAAAAAGCATCGATTAATAGAAGAATCAGAATAAAAAGAATTAAAGGCGGATAACCTGCAAATATAATAAAAGAAAAAACTAAAGATCCAATAAATATATTTGTAGAACTAAACAGCATAAGTATCAATGGAAGCCAGATTACTGTACCAAACAGGCTTAGGAATTCAGTTTTTGTTATCAAATAACCGCCGAATGCAAAAATTATTCCTGCAGTAAAAGAAGATATTGTTTTGTATTTTTTGCTGCGGAAGTATAGAAAAATAAATAAGGATCCTAATGCGGTGTGCAATATTATAAAAAGTTTTAATCCTTTAATAAATCCGAATATGTAAAAAATTATTGAAAAAGGATAGAAAACAGCTGTCTGAAAGTTGGCAGTAAGCGGCATACCCGAATATGAATACGGATTCCATAGAGGCATATTACCTTTCAATAATGATTCTGTTATCGCTATTTTCCATGGGTGGAAAAGATATGTTAAATCTCTGATAAAAAGTATTTTTTTATGAAAAATAATTTCATTATATTGAAAAATTGTTATAAGCAATATAAGAATAATGAATATTTTATCTTTCTTTGTCATATTTCTAACCTGAAAATAACTGAAAGAGGTTAAAGATTGTTACCCCTTCGCTTATTTTCGTCTAAACTTTGTATTTTATTCTGTAATTCCTTGATTTTATTTTTTTCTCCAAGTTTCTCATAAATCAGTATAAGGTTTTTTAAATGTACTGGTTCTTCTTTCTCAATAGAAGCGGATATGTTTTCGTGTTTTAATGCTAAAGCATAATTTTCTTTTAAAAAATAAGCCGAAGCCAAATTTGAATGTGCATCTGCATTCCTATGATTAATTTCAATTGAAGCAATTAAATTATCTATAGCTTCTTGAATTTTTCCAGAACGAAGATAAATATTGCCTATAGAATTATATACGACGGATAAATCAACGCTCAACAATGTTTTTTCATATCCGGAATTTGTTGAAAGATTATTTTCAAAATGCTTGTATATTAGAATGATATCTTTGTATTCATTCAATGCCAATCTTATTTTGTTCCTATTTTCGTTAATTTTAGCAAGGAAGTATCGAGCTAATAAATAATTAGGTTCAAGTTTGACAGTGCTTGAAAAATATGTTTCCGCCTTATCTGGCTCATCTGAATAATAGTAAATATTTGCAAGAGAGGCATAGGCAAAAGGACTTTTTGGATTTAATTCAATTGATGTTTTCAGATTTTTTATCGCGTTGATTCTATTTCCATTTCTGTAATACAGTTCTCCTATAATCCTTCTATATTCAAAATCATTTGGAGAATACCTTACAATCTTTTTATATATTTCAAGAGCTTCTTTTGGATTATTTTTGATGATTTTATCTGCCTTAATTTTATATTTTTCAGCGTTGAAAGGCTTAAAAACAAAATTTATTGAATTCAATAATAGAAGTATTAATACAAAGATATTTATATATTTAAAACTGGGCGAACATCCCTCTTTTTTGCTTAAAATAGATGAGGCTAAAAATATTAAGATCATTATTATTGCGGGCAAATGCAAATTAAAATCAACAAGTGAATGTCCTATTATAGACGCAAAAGATGCAATTAGAATTGGTTCGTGCTTTGAATTTTTAAATACTATTATCAATAATAGAATATATGAAAATAAAGTGAAAAGGCCGAATTCTGCTGCTAATTGTAAAAACTCGTTATGCGCAAATCGCGTATATTTACCAAATCTTGAAATTTCAGAATCAACTGGAAAATTATGTTTATGGAAATAAATATCGTAATTACCCGGTCCAGTGCCAAGGAAAGGTTTTTCTTTTATGATTTTTATTGCAGATGTCCAAATTTCGGTTCTTTTTAATGAATATGCATCTTGACCGTCAATTTTTACGATATTTTTGACTATGTTGTTAGGAATTATTATAAAAAGTGTTAAAGGTATGATAAATAAGAATAATAATCCCCATTTTTTAAATTTAAATATTAAGCAAGCTGAAATTCCACAAAATATCGCAAATATTCCGCCACGAGAACGTGTCAAATATACTGAATAGTAGAATAGAAAAAGAAGTGAAATAAAGAGCATTTTCATTTTTAACGAGTCTTTATTAAACAGAATATATGCGAATAATAGTGTAGCTGCATATGAAATGTATCCGGCTGCGAGGTTAGGATTGGGCAAGGTTGCCTTTGGTGAATTACCGATAAAAGACTGAATAATAATTATTGCTGATGTTATAAATGAAATAGATATGAATGTATAAAAGAAATATTCCTGAAATTGGATGTCGTGAATCGTTATTAAAATATAGAATAAAAGAATAAACGAAAACAGCATTAAAACCGTGTTTAACGATGCACTAAAATATAACGTATTTGTTATTGAAAGCATTGAAAAAACGACCAATAGAAAAATAGGTATATCTAATGAAGTTTTCTTGATTCCATAATAATTATTCAGGAATAAAAATAGTAAAAAAACCGTAGTTTCAAAAATAAAAAGCGGAATCGGATCCTTTAAACCGTTAATGAAAGGTGCAAGAGCAAATATGAATAATACAGAATATCTAGTTATTTTTAATATTTTCATTCTTTATATATCTCATTATGAAATATTGAATAATATTTTTCATAATAAGCGGATTTAGGTGATGATTCACGAGCCATTTTTAACCAATATAATGCAGTTTTTAGCTCCTTTCTTTCATGGTATATGCTATATAGGTCAAAATATATTTGCGAGTTGGATTTTTGCAATTTTAAGGCTTTTTTGAGTTCTATTTCGGATTCATCCAAATACGTTGAATAGTTTGTTTTTTTGTGAAGTTGCAGATATATATTTGATAAGTAAATATAAGTTTGAGGATTTAGTTTATCAAATTTTAATGAATTTTCTAACCGTTTATACGCTATATCTATTTTATTTTCATCAAGATAATACTTTCCTATAGCCATTTCTCTATTTCCCAAAAATATGATTATTGATAAGTAAATTCCAAGTAAAATTACGAAGACTGAAAGCCATTTAAATATTGTTCTTTTATTTCCGTCTATTATAAAATTGTTTTTTTCCTCATTTCTAGAGACATAACCGAGCATTGCCCAGAAAAGAATGGAATTTGCAGGAATTAGTAAGGAATAATCAAGCATTCCAAGAAATAATATTGCAGAAATTGCAGCAAAAAATGGGATATTTTCCTTTGTTTTGACTTCTGAAAATACTTTAAAGAGAAAATAAATAAATGCCAATAGTCCCAATATCCCAATTTCAGCGGCGATTTGTAAATAGATATTATGGGCGTAGATTGAATTAAGACCGCTTATTTTGTATTTATGGTAAGCATCTCCAAACGCTGATAGTCCAATCCCTGTAAACGGATTGGCACCAATCATTTTAACTGCCGAGTACCACCAAACAGTCCTATCAAAAACTGCCATTTTTTGAGATTTAAAAATCAATACTACGGCAGAAATTGCAATTATTGCGACAAGATGTTTTATTTTTATCTTAAATTTTTTTAAATATAACAATACGAAAAAACCAAATATAATTGAAAGTCCTGCTGCTATCGCTCTGGTAAGGAATAATGCAATCAAAAATAGTGATAGAAATATATATAAAAAAATATTTTTAATCCATAAAGATTCATCAAATATTCGCTTATTAAAATTCTTTACTATATAGCCTAAAGTTAAACATATTATGATTACGAGATAACAGGCAAAAATATTAGGATTTAGCATAAAAGAGGTAATACGGTAAGCAATAAGAACATCCGTACTGAAAATTCTTTGATATATTGCATAAAATGACAATATAATACCGCTGATTATAACAGGAGTTATTAATGTTTTATCATCGGCATTTTTTGCGAGATAGAAAATCAAAATATAATCAATTATGTTAAAAAAACCATTTTTTGATTCATAGATGTTATGTGAAAAGAATATTGAAAGAAAACAAAAAAAAGCAAAAACAAAGAGAGGCAATGTAGTATGCTTATAAAAAGATAAAATCAATCTTTTTTTTAGTATAAGCAAAAGAATACATAAATACAATAAAATATGAATTATTGTTAGTGTCCAAAGATTCCAAGATGCACTGAATAAAGGACTTGTTAATAAGATAATTGTTAGGAGGAGTTTAATTACCACTGTTTGCGTTTTACTGATTTTTTTGCTGTTAAGAATTTGTATAGAAGGTAGGCTAATAATAATAGTATTCCAAGTGTTTGAAGTATTTTAAATTTTGGTATCATTGTACCGAGGAGCAACGGCACAATGCCTACAAAAGGAAAAATATAATCAAGAAATATTTTTGCACAACCCCTTCTATCGGATCCTCCCGATGATTTGGAAGGTATGCTTGCAAAAGATATTGTTGTCAGTTTTTTTACTAAATCGGATATTAATTGATTATCTGGATATTTGGATAGTTTTTCTTTATATTGTTTGATTAACTCATCAATGCGGTTTTGTTTAATTCCTATCGTTATTAACGCGTTATGTGCGTCGGCATTATTCAAGTCTTTCAAGACTATTTTTTCATATATATGTTGTGAAAGAACATAAAATGCCTGTTCCTGTTCTTGGTCGCCTTTTATTTCATAAACTTGACCTAATTTATGAAGTACTTCAATGTTATCGGGTTCAATTTTTAATGCTTTTTTATATTCAGATATAGCAGAGATTAGATTATCAGAATGTCTATAGGAATCGCCAAGCTTTATATAGGTAAGAAATTCTTCGTTATTCAGCATTAAAACTTTACGTTAACCCCTACATTTAGAAACAAAGAAGTTAAATTCAATTTTAAGTTATCACCGGCATTTATGTAGGTATTTTTTAGAGTTGTACCCTTTTCAAGGTCTATTACTCCGTCACTATTAAGATCTATGTTTCTTGTTAATTTTACATTACCGATATTAGCGATTCTGCTACCAATTGAAATCACTAACGTTGTTTCTTGCACCGGGAATAATTCGCCACTTGACAATTCGTCAGGTTTATTATCAGATGCAGAAAACGGTCTGATTTCAAAATTAGCAGCTATTTCAAATACACTGGATGCTTTTTTGTAAGGAGTATTGAATGTGTATGTAAACGAACTGGTGCCATTAAAATATTGTCCGGTTCCGTCAATAGTAATTTTACTCGTTGCAGGTCCACCGGACACATCAAACCCTATTGTAGCTTTTTTTGATTGATAAGGTGTAATTCTGAGTCCGACTTGACCTGTCAATAAACTTACCTTGAAATTATCAGGATATCCGATAAACCAATCTAAATCTCCTTGATTAATTGCAGTATCTCGTAATTGCAGATATCTCATACCTGTTGTAGCTGATAAGTATGAAATTTTCCCGGTTAAAAATACGTTATTTTGTTTTGTTACTTGGATTCCCAATTTGCCGCCGAAGTCCCATCCGCCTTTTATTTCAGAGAAGGTTACGGGAGGAAACGAAAAATACGAATAATTGTCTATTACGTTCATTAATGAACCAAGCTTCTGAAATGAATTGTAACCCACATATGGTTCTACAAAAACTTCTGAGAATGTTATGCTTGGGATGAAAACCAATAAAAATAACATTAACCACTTTAATTTGAATTTTTCTTTTTTGATAGTCATATTTCCTCCTGAGTTAGTCTTTCATTATATAAGGAGTTACAAAAATAATCAATTCAGTGTTTTGTTTATCGTCTCTGTAGCTCTTAAAGAATTGACCTAATACAGGAACATCACCGAGCAGAGGTATCTGTGATGCGTCTTTTCTTTCATTGTTTGTTATTAAACCGCCGATTACAATGGTCTCACCATTTTTTACAAGTACGGTAGTAGAAGCTTCTTTAGTGCTTGTTTCCGGTCCTATAGCGGATATTCTTGTTACGTTAGAAACATTCGGTTTAATAACCATTGTTATTCGCCCATCAACGTTAATTGTCGGTGTAACTTCCAGCTGAATTCCAACAGTCATGAAGGCTGTTGATGTTGTAGCTACTCCGCCAGCTGCAATGGCTGTCTGTGTGTACGGTATTTGGCCACCAACCACGATTTTTGCCTGCATATTGTTTAATGTGGCTATTCTTGGTTGGGATAGAATCTTTGCACGTCCTTTGGATTGTGCTGCAGCAAGTCGCGCCGTTAATTCTATGTCGCTGCGGAGATACCCGAAAGTGAAAGAACCAATCTGAGACTGCGCTGGTGTTTGTGATTGGGCAGTTTCTGTAATTCTTGCATTAGAATTATTCATAATGTCTCTTGTTAGTGTCCAGTCAATACCGATATCTTTGGTATCACCTATTGATATTTCTACGATTTTCGCTTCAATGACCACCTGTTCAGGTTTTACGTCTAATTTGTTGATTAAATTTGTTGTAGCAAGAAGACCTTCCGGAGTAGATGTTACTATTAAACTATTGGTTCTTTCGTCCGTTTGAAGGCTTATTTTTTGACCTTCAGCAGCCATAATAGATGAAATTTTACCGCTTATTTCAGCTGCTTTTGAGTAGTTTAGTCTAATAACCTTTGAAACTTGAATGGCATCTGAACGTTCTTTTGCCAAAGTCACAGGTGTCATAATACGAATTATGTTAGTTCCTACTTGTTGAAGAACCAATCCCTGCATTTGGAGTATAAGATTCATTGCTTCGTTAAAAGGAACGTCTTCTAAATGTATTGTCAGACTGCCTGTTACATCGTCACTATAAATTATATTCATACCGGTTTTTATTGCAAGTATCTGAAATACATCCTTTATGTCTGCATTGTTGAAATCAAGCGTTACGATGTCTCTTGGTAGTTCTCCATGTCTGATTTTCTTTGCAACCGGCTTTGCTTCACTTGGAGATTTTTGACCTGTAGAGGCACTCGTTTGTTTTGTTGGTAGTTTTGTCATAAGTTCTACAGTCATTCCGTTCAAACTGGTTTTTGCCATGTATTTTGCCTGCTTGATTAAATCAATAATTACCCTTGCTTTTTTACTGGGTTTTTCGGTATATTGTCCGCCCCGGATGGATTTAATAAATTGCGAGTTTACATCCAAGTCCTTTTTTTCCGAAGCAAATTCACAATCCAAGAGTTCCACAATAATACGATTTGGTTCCTTAATTCTGTAAATTTTAAACTTTGTTCTTGAAGTAAGAGAAATTGAAATTACATCTTTGTCGGTTTCTGCTTTTGTCGTTATATCAGTTAACTGCGACGCTACTGCACACACCGTTAATGCTATCAGTATTAACAGTGTTGTTAGAAAGACACTAACTTTTTTAGGTATTTCGGATAGTTTGATTTTCATTTTTCTTTTTCCTCCCCAGTTTTTTTCATGGTTAATTCTATTTTAATATCATCACAAATAAGAGTAACTGATTTTTTGCTGATAACACCGGATACTCCAATGACTATTTTGTTTCTTCTATTATATATCTTGCCGTTTTTTAGTATATAAGAGCCTCCCGATGTATCGCCTATAATCGCTGCATTGGTTGATTTATCCTTAAATATTCCTTTTAATTGTAGGGTTGCCAATTTTTCGCTCGTAAACGTTTCTGCCCCGTCGCCAGATGTGGTTAGAGCCGAATATGCCATTCCACCGCCGCCCGGTAATAACGGATCACGGTAAGCAGTTCCTTTATATACATACTTCTTAGGTGGTAATGGCGGTACATATTCGGGTATTGTTGGTTTAGGCCTTGGTGTTGTAACTTCTTGTTGATTTTGTGCTTTGGATTTCTTACCGCAACCTAAATAAAGCATTCCCGATATTGCAAATGAAATTATTAACAATAGTGTTATTTTATTTTTATTCATAATATTATTTTGCCATATATGTCATAAGTCTAAAATTTGTAGTTATTGTATCCGGTGATTCTTTTGTCGCTGCTTTTGGCGTCATTGTAACATCAAATGTATTTATTACTCTTTCAAATTGTCCCACATCAGCAATAAAATTGGCAAGATTATGATAATTACATGTTGCAAGCATAGTTATAGGTATTTCGGAATAATACGTTTTTAGCACTTCTTTCGTAGGAGTAAAAGTTTGGACAGATATTCTATGTCGCTCCATTGCTCTCGTGATATCTCGGATTAGCTTAGGTAAATCCTTGGATTTAGGCAACTTTTTTTCCATTTCACGCGCTTCAATCTCTATTATTTTTAACTCTGCCTGTAAAACTTCAAGTTCTTCTGCTGCTATTCGGGTTGCATCAAGCTTGGCCTGTTTTTGAGAAAGTTCGACTTGCAGTTTGTTGATTTCACCCGTTATTGGTGTATAAAGATATTTCCAGTATGCCCATATTCCAACAACGGCAATAACTATTAAAACACCTTTTTCCTGGTTGGTTAACTTTTTCATATTATCTTATTTCCATTCCTGATTTCTGTAATTGACGGTTATCGCAAACTGTTTTATTGTGCCTCTGTCGGCTGAAACCGATGTTGTGATTCCGCTTATTTCCGGACTATGAAACCTATCTGAATTTTCCAATGCTTGTAGTAAATCGGCTATTATATAATTATCATATGCCGAAGCATTAAAGTTGACCTGTGTATTTGCAGGATCTGATTTGGTGTTAAGATTCAAAAGCCACATTCCGGGAGGTAATATTTTAACCAAATCTTCCATAAATATGGGATATACTAAACGTGATTTGTTTAGTGCCTCTAAAGCCGATTTTTTTGCATTAAGAGCGTCTTTTTGAGCTTTGATACGTGCAATCTGATCAATTACTGTTTGCAGCTTTGCTAACTCATTATCAACATATATAATTTCTTTTTTAATTGCGGCACGTTTGGTAACCTTAGATATATATGTATATCCAAGAATAAGAACTATAAATGCAAATACAGCCACTATAAGAGCAGCTACCTCAGGATGACTTTCTTTTATTATAGATTCCTTAGGAATAAGATTTATTTTCGTCATAATATTTTATTTCGTATCCCCTCTTTTTCTTGTTGCAAGACCGACAGCAACCGCATACTGGGAGAATTTTCTTATTTCTTCTTCAGATAATCCTACTTTATCGGTTAATTTGGCAAAAGGATTTAATATATCAACCGGTAAATGCAGCTGTGATTCAATATATTTATCAAGTCCTTTTAATAAAGCGCCACCCCCACATAAATATATCTTATTAACAGGTTTTTCGGATGCGGATTGAGTTTGATAAAAATCAATAGATCTTTGACATTCGGCAACCAACTCTTTTACAGCGGATATTAAAATTGTGGAAATTTGCAATGCTTCATCATTTCCCTTAGCAAGTGCTTCTTCTTTCTGTTCGGGTGTTACGAGAATACCATACTTAAACTTTTTTTCTTCCGATTGTTTGAAGTCAATCTGTAAATTTCTTTGAATTATTTTTGTGAAACTTGAAGAAGCCGTAAATACGTCTCTGACTACTCTAGATGTACCGTCTTCAACAATACTAATATTGGTTGTAGACATACCGCAGTTTATTAATAGGTATACCTGCTTTATTTCTTCTTCGGTTGCATTTATGGATATCGCATTTTCTAATGCAAATGAATCGACATCAACTACTACAGGTATTAAACCTGCTTCTATTAATATATCTAATTTATTTTGAATTACCTCTTTTTTTGCTGCAACTAGAATCGTTTCCATCTTCTGGGAGCCGTCTTCTGTTACATCACCTAATATTTGAAAGCTGATATTCACGTCCTGAATTGGGAAAGGAATAAAGGGTTCTGCTTCAAATTGAATTGTTTTTGAAAGTTGTTCGGGAGTAAGTTTGGGGAATTTTACATATCTTACAATGACTGAGTTGCCGGAAACAGATGTTACTGCGTCTTTCGCAGTAATCTTTTGTTCTGCAAGCAGCTTCTTAATGACATTAACGGCAATTTGTTTTCTCTCGAGTGGCGTGATTTCTGAACCGTCAGAGTTGGCTACGGCTGAAGATGCATATTTTTCAAGAATCCATTTTTCGCCGGCGGTATGTTTTAGCTGAACTATTTTTACGGAGTTATTTCCAATGTCAACAGCCACAACTTCCTTGGGTTTGCCGAACGGAAGTTTTACGCTTTTTATTTTTTCAGTAATATTACTTAATTGCGTTGGGATTTGCATATGAGGAAATTATAAAGAATTATTTACAAATTGTCAAGCACTTTTTTATTAAGTTAAATTTTTTTTTTTGAAGGTACTGAAAAATCAATAGAATACTCGTCTGAGATTAAAGAAAGTAGTGTTGCCAATTATTTTATAATATTAGATAAAACTATATTTTAAAACTTACAGGGGAAAATAAAGAATCAGTAGTAAGCGATTCAGCTTTTGATATTAATTTTTTTTTATCTTCCGTTGTTAATGTCTCTTTAGCTTTGAGGATTTGCATCATTTCAGTCATTTGTGTTCGCGTTTTTTCACGGAATTGTTCGTCAGAAAGTAACTTTAACCTAAGGTTTGATGTCATTGTATTCAGTGCATCTGCCAATTCCTTTAATTCATCTTTTTCTCTAAGATGGAATTGTTTTGTTAAGTCACCCTCTTCAATCATTGTAGACAATACTTTTTGTATTCTGTAAGCGGGTCCGGCTATTCTATGGGAAAAAAATAATGATATAAAAACAACCAGAACCATAAAAATAAATGATTTTACCAATAATAATATATGGAAAAAGAGAATATCCTCTTTTATAATATCTTTTGCAAATGCTTTGGGTAATATTGTTTTCATAGTATAATAGAAATCCCATTCAAATAAGGCAACCATAGCAAGTAATATACACACTATGATTAACGCATATTTCAATTGAAATCTTTTGTTAATAAGAATTTTTTTTCTTACAGGAGTAATCTTGTCCATTTTTCCCCCAAAAATAGTAATTTAAAAGTTTAAGGTTAAAATTAAAACTACGTCTTCATTTCTATTTTAACTTACATCTACAATACAGCATTTAATAAGGCTGCTGCAAAAATTGCAATTAAAAGAATAAGTGATACGATTTTCAAAGTAGATTTAATTCCCATTTCTTTTATTAAAACAAAGAAGGATGCAATGCATGGAAGATACAAAACCATAAAAATGCATGCTATTATGAATTGTTTTGTAGATAGAGAAAAAGGAGACAGCATAGCAATAGAAACATCTTTTCTTAGAAATCCCAATAGCATTACAGATATGGTTTTTTCAGGAAGTCCCATAAAGTTGATAATAAATCCGCCAATTTTATTTGAAATAAAATCGGTTATATGCAGTATATCCATTATATTAATAATTAAAACTCCTAAAATAATAAGAGGTACGGCCTCCGAAAAGAAATTTTTCATTCTTATCCATACTTTTTTTGAAAGAACATTAAATTTGGGTATACGATAAGGCGGTATTTCGACAAAAAGTTCGGATACTTCCCCTTTCATTATTTTATTTAATATAGAAGATGTGATTATTGCAATTAAAATAATAATTAAAAAAATCAATATAACAGCTTTTAAGCCATATTTAACTCCTAATGACATAATCATAGCTGTCTGGGGCATACATGGAGCACTCATTAATATTAGTATAGTTGTTAATATTTTTTCCCTTTCATTTTCTAAAATTCTGATTGATAAAAGAGCGGGGACTTTGCAACCAAGGCCTAATAATATAGGTATGGAAGAGTAGCCATGCAGGCCAAAATGATGGAATGTGCTATCTAAAAGCACGGCTAATCGCGGCAAGTAACCAAGATCCTCAAGCAAACTTAAAACTATATAAAATGATAATATGTATGGCAATACTACTACAAATGGAATATATATACCTGTTGTAAGTACCCCAAAAGATTCCATTGCTACCAATGTTTTGCCAAAAACAATATTTTTAAGAAATAAAGAAGGTGTAATATCATATAATTTTATTATATACGGAAGGTAAAACTTATTAAAAAAAGGATCTAAAAGATAATTTATTAAGCCCTCGCCGATAAACCTGACTATTACAAATGCGGCAATAAGAATAAATATTGCGGACGGTATTCCTGTGACAGGTTTTATTGTAATATCACTTAACCTGTCTAATAAAGTATGATGTTTATGTGTTACCTTTTGTGTTTCTTCAATTATATTACCTATTATATGCCATCTTTCATTTGTATCGTATTCAAAATTGCTTATTTTAGCTTCATTAATATTTGAAACAATTTCCAGAAGTCCTTCTCCGGTGATTGCACAAGTAGGTATTACAGGAATATGAAGTATCTCTTCAAGTTTCTTTGCATTAATTGTTATTCCGGTATGTTTCGTTTCGTCCCAAAAGTTAAGAACTAATATAATAGGTTTTTTTTGGAGCAAAAGTTGCAAAGTTAAATTAAGGTTTCTTTCTAAATTAGTTGAATCTAGAACATTTATTATAATATCCCCTTCTTTAAGCATTTCAACGGCGACTTCTTCAGCTTTAGAAGTTGGTTCAAGTGTATAGGTTCCCGGAATATCTATTATTTC
>DMMW01000061.1:6521-6670 GCA_003452965.1 Elusimicrobiota bacterium | reverse complement strand
GGAATATCTATTATTTCACATTTTTCATTACCGATTTTCAAAAAACCTTTTGTAAATTCAACTGTAGTTCCGGGATAATTTGCAGTCATTATATCAATTCCCGTAAGGTGAGAAAAAATTGCGCTTTTACCCACATTTGGATTACCTAC
>DMMW01000061.1:477-6413 GCA_003452965.1 Elusimicrobiota bacterium | reverse complement strand
CCTACTAAAAGAATTTTTTTCATTATTGGAGCCCATCCCCTATCGCACTATCGCACCATCGCACCATCGCACCATCGCACCATCGCACCATCGCACCATCGCACCATCGCACCATCGCACTATCTCCCCTCTTCATTATTCATTGGTTTCGACAATTATTTTATTTGCAATACCTCTACCTATAGCAATTTTCGTTTGACCGACATTTATTATAATAGGTCCACCCATAAGTTGTGAGCTCAATTTTTTGATTTTAACATTATTTCTTATGCCCAATGTTTCAAGTTTTTTTTGTATTCCATGACCGCCTTCAATCTTAACTACTCTTCCTGTTTTATTTTCAACAAGATTTAATAATGAGACAATAATCATGATATCAGCCTCTTAATTTCTCTTAAAAATAAAAATATCCTTATTAAAATGGAATACCTGATTTTCACTGCATTCTCAGGACACAATTCATTACAACAAAGACATAATATGCATTTGGATTTATCTACTTTTGGAATATTTTTTAATTCTATTGCTTTCATCGGGCACGCTTTTATACAGGTCATACATTTCGTGCATTTCTTCTTATCCATTACGGGAAGGGCAGATATAAAATTTCCCATAAATTTGGCAAACTTTTTAGGTACCATATAAGGAAGAAAATTTGGAGGTACTTTAAAATTTTTTATTCTTACAGTCTCAAGTTTTTCTCCGGTAATTTCTATCTTACTAATATCGGAACAACCAAGCCCGGATGCCGAGGCAGAAAGCAAATGATACATTTTATTAATGTTAAAATTGGATATTTCACACATAACAGTATCCATTGCAACGGCATCATCAGAAGCCATAATAAGACCAATATCTCTTGCCTTCCCTGCAGCCGGACCTTCACCTTCCATTCCTACTACAGCATCCATAATTGATAATTTAGGTTTTATAATGGCGAGGATATCAACCAATATTTCAGAAAAATCTATAGGATGAGGTGCATGCTTATGATACATTGATTTTCTTAAACCGGGTATGCATCCATAAAGATTCTTAACTGCGCCCGTAAGAAAAACAAGATTATGTGTTTTAAATTTTGGTACAGTAATTACACAATCATATTCAAGGCATGGTCTAGCGATTTCAAGGGTTTTTAATGATTTGTTTTTTGGATTTTTAGATTGAACACAAACTGCCCCTGTTTTTTCAAAAAAAAGCATCTCGCAATTTTCTTCTTCACAAACTTTTTTAATACCGCATTTATCCCAGAATCTTTCGGCACCGCTTACGGCACCACCGGGGCTTTCACCGACAGAGGGAACTGCGCCTGCTGATTTTACTATTCTGATTATTGCGCGAATTATTTCAGGATGGGTAGTAACGGCTTTTTCAGGTAATTTTGCAGAAAGGATATTAGGCTTTATTAAGACTTTCTGACCGCTCTTGAAAAATTTTTCAGTTCCGCCAATTTTTTTAATTGCTTCTTTTACCGCAAATTCAACATCCTTGTAGTTATATGAACAGCATCTGATAATGGATACAGTTGACATTATACTTTCAAGTACTTAAAATACGCATCTTCAAGTTCCTTATAATTTTCTTTACTGAAATATATTTTTATTAGAGGAAAAAGCTTTTCATCTTCTTTTCTAGCATGGACAATAAGGTTTTCAATAATATCATGTGATATTGCTATGAAATTTTCCCTAATAAGTCGCGAAGATAAGTTTGAATGCTTTTCTGCAATTTTTTTAAATTCTTCAAGCATTTTTAAAATTGGTTTATGTTCCAATTCAATTTCTTTTAGAATTTCTTGTTTTTCTTTAGGCAAAACTTTTTTCATTATTGGGAATAAGACTTTCTCTTCAAGTTTAAAATGTTCTTTAACCTCTTTATCAAAAAAACTTGAAATTTTTAATACATTATCCCATATAAAAGCATCGCTATCAAGAGTTTTAACAACCTTACTTAAAATATCCACACGTTCTTTAACTTCGTGATGACCTGCAATAAGTTTTTCAATTATATCCATAAAATTTGCTCCTTTATTTAAATAAATATATTTAACAATACTACTAAATAAATAGCAGAAAGTCAAACTGTTGAATAAGTTAAAATAATTTGGTATAATTTAAAAAATGAAAGAAATTTCGGCCGGTGGCGTAATTTTGGTGGATAGAAAAATATTGCTTGTCAAAGTAAAAAATCTTTCAGGTAAGATTGTATGGACTTTTCCCAAAGGACATATAGAAAAAGGTGAAACTATAACTGCAACCGCGAAACGCGAAGTTCTTGAAGAAACCGGTTATAAATGCGAAATAATAAAATCACTTGGCGAAACTAAATACAATTTTTATAGAGGTACAAAAATTGTCTATAAAAAAGTGGAATGGTTTTTAATGAAACCGATTGAAAAACTTGGAAAACACGATGACGAGATTATAACAACCAGATGGATAAGAATTAATGAACTAACAAAATATTTAAAGTATAAAAGTGATTTGGAATTACTGGAAAAAATCCCTAAGAAGTCATTCTGCCGCCTATGGCGAGCCTCGCCCATTATGGGTGGGAACCGTAAATGAAGTAAAAAATTCCGTTGTTATTGTAGTGGCAGGGTTCCCCTGCCTAACAATAGCCGGGTAAGTTCATCAGCGGCTAAGAATGACATAATCAATCAAAAAGAGGTCAATATTATGTACGAAACAGTTATCGGACTTGAAGTACATGTTCATCTAAAAACAAAATCAAAACTATTTTGCGGTTGCTCAACCGAATTTGGCAATGAACCCAATTCAAACATATGCCCCGTGTGTACAGGACAGCCTGGTGTGCTTCCGGTATTAAATAAAAAAGCGGTTGAATTTGGAATACTTGCAGGACTTGCGGTAGATTGTAAAATCGCGAAACATTCGATATTTGCAAGAAAAAATTACTTCTATCCGGATTTACCTAAAAACTATCAGGTATCGCAATATGAACTACCATTATGTGAAAAAGGTTCTCTGGAAATAAAGATTGATGATAAAACAAAAAAAATCGGAATCACTAGAATCCATCTTGAAGAAGATGCAGGCAAGCTATTGCATGCAATTGGTTCGCAGGAACTGGATTACTCATTGGTTGATTATAACAGAACTGGAATCCCACTTTTGGAAATAGTATCCGAGCCGGATATGTCAACTCCTGAGGAAGCCTATCAATATCTTACAAACTTAAAAGCAATCATAAGATATATCGGCGTTTCAGATTGTGATATGGAAAAAGGTTCGCTACGTTGTGATGCCAACGTTTCAATACGGCCGGCTGGCGAAAAAAAGCTTGGTGTAAAAGTTGAACTTAAAAATATGAATTCATTTAAAGCAATAAGAGATGCATTGAATTACGAAATTAAGCGACAGGAAGAAACACTAAACTCCGGTGAAAAAATATTACAGGATTCACGTCTTTGGGATGAAAAATCCGGTACTACGGTATCAATGCGTTCTAAAGAGCAGGCGCATGATTATCGATACTTTCCTGAGCCCGATTTAGTTCCGATAGAAGTTGATGATGTATTTCTTAATGAAATGAAAAAAAATCTGGTTGAATTGCCTGATACCCGCAAAAACAGATTTATTGAAAAATTCGGTCTATCGGAATATGACGCCGGTGTATTAACTTCAGAAAAAGTGCTTGCCGATTATTTTGAAAATTGTCTCAGTTACTTTCCCTTATCCGCCCCTCTCTATACGCTAATTGCGAAGCAATTATCTAATTGGATAACTACGGAACTACTTGGTAAATTAAATGCCGAGAATAAAGATATTTCTTACTCTCCGATATCTTCGGATAAACTTGCGGAACTTATAAAACTTATAGCAGATAGCACGATTTCAGGTAAAATTGCAAAAACGGTTTTTGAGCAGATGTATAAAGAAGGTAAAAGTGCATTAGAAATAGTGAAATCACAGGGTCTTATTCAGATTTCAGATGAAGGTGCAATTGAAAAAATTGTTGATGAAGTAATTACAGAAAATCAAAAAGCGGTTGCGGAATACAAATCAGGCAAACAGCAGGCAATTGGTGCATTAGTCGGTGCCGTAATGAAAAAATCCAAAGGCAAAGCCAATCCAAAATTAGTCAATGAGATTTTGAAAAGAAAGTTGCAATAGAATTTATATTTTATAGTATTTTGATAAAAAAAATTTATATAAAGTCGCGGGGCTTTCGCGCCCCTGCACCCCCGCTAACTTTTCTTTACTTGCATAAAGAAAAGTCAGCAAAAGAAATGCACCCCGATGGCTATTTCGCTCGTAATTTTTCGGCGGCTGTGGAACTTGCCCTTCGGCTTCGCCAGGAGGGGCTTCGGACAGTCCTCGCCGACTACTCCGAAAAATTACTCGCTCATTGTCAGCCATAAGGGGACTCAAAAGTCAAAACAAAATTAGCAAATGAAATATTAGAAAAATACTGGAGATATAAATGTCATTAAAAAAATTTAATAAAATATTCAGAATAGAAGAATCTGTGGAAAACGAACAAAAGAAATTTGTTTATAGAATAAATTCACTGTTCAATACTTTAGAAGAAAGGGATGATTATAATGCTATACTTTATAGTATTTGTTATGGATTAGGAATAAATAGTGACGAAATAAAAAAGAATAAAATAGTTTCTGGTAAATTTATAAAACCCTTAAGGAGTGTTACTAAAGATAACTTTCAAGGAACTTTGAAAGTTTTAGTTTTACTTTATGAATTTTATGAAAAAAGTGATTTAAAATTTATTATAGAGAAAGAGATAGAATGTGCTTTAAGTTACTCTAATGTGGATTTGGGTATCAACTGGAAAGATGGCATGTTTTATCCAAGAGGAGCAGAAATTTTAGATGAAAAATTAATTGAAGATTCTTTAAGATTTTTGGCAGATTTTCCTAATGAGAAAAAAAATTATGAAAAAGCTTTGTCTGACTATGGGCATAAGATTATGGTGGAGTAATTATTGAATGTTATAATGTTGTAGAAGGATTAAGTAGGATGGTGTTGAAAAATAGTAAAACACTTGATAACAATAAAGATGAATTACTAACTAAATTAAATATATCTCAAAAATGGAAAAGTTTTTTGTGTAACTATATAGAATACGCAAATGAGTATAAGAGGCATGCTTCTGATAAAAGACACAATATAAATCCAATTGAAGTAGAAGCTTTTTTATATTTTACTGGATTATTAGTGAGATTAATTATTAATTGTAAGTGAACAGTATGTTCCAAAATGGAACATACTAGTAACAGATGGGATTGTTATTATTGAAGTAAATAGGAGTATGTTTTAGTCTAACGAATTGCATGAGAAAAGCAATGTGCAAAATGTACACATTCCTTTCTTTTAAGTGAATAAAAGAATTATATATAAATAGTAGTAAAATACAAAGAAAATGAATTAGAGGAAAATTCAGTTATTCGGAATTTCCAAATAACTGCCGGTAATTGATGTAAGAGGATTATATGAAAACAATAGACATTAAAATAGGTGACAAAACCGCGGTTGGTTATGAGATTCAGATGCAGAATGCGATGCTGGTTCTGGTTAAGGCAGAAAAAGGTTTTGTTATGTGCGGCTATCTGGATATAAAGACAGCTGAGAAGCTTGGCGATGCAGCTTGCATTGTAAGAGGTGTTCAAACTGTTGATGATTTGCTTAATGCTAAAATTGTTGAAATGACTACACAAGCGGAAAAATTTGGCGTTAAGTTAGGAATTACCGGCAAAGAAGCATTAGAAAAACTTAGTTAATATAATGAAGTTTAGAAAAAATATCCGATTAAAAAATTATGATTATAATACAAATGGATATTATTTTGTAACAATTTGTTGTAGCGGCAGAGCGAAGCTCTGCTTGAATTTTAAGGATATAATTGAAAAGCATTTAAAAAATTTAGAAAGATATGAAGGCGTTAAATTAGATTAC
>DMMW01000061.1:0-434 GCA_003452965.1 Elusimicrobiota bacterium | reverse complement strand
TTAGATTACCCATTAGGCAAAGCTGACGCTTTGCCGCTACATCACTACATTCAGGATTTCAAATCTAAAACTACATTAGAAATAAAGAAAAATGGTTTCATTGGTGAGAGATTTTGGCAGCCGAATTATTTTGAACATATAATACGAAACGAAAAAGCATTAGATGAAGCTCCATCCCGATAACAATCGGGATTATAACGTTTACCTTAAGATTCTAGGAGCGGAATCCTGCCCGTCCCAATCCGACAGCTAGCAGATTAGTTGGGACTGGATGCAGGATGAAATACGCAAATATGTTGAATATAATCCCATAGTTGAAAAGTTAGACTGGAATGAATTAGAGAAAGATTGTTTATGTTAAAATACGGGCAGAAGATAGAAGTTAAAATAGATAAGATTATAACAGGCGGTGACGGAATTGCAAAATATGAAAA
>DMMW01000058.1:25082-41522 GCA_003452965.1 Elusimicrobiota bacterium | reverse complement strand
TCCAGGATTTGTTTCCTTGTCAACGTTATCAAATGTACCTGCCCATTCGGGTGGGGTGGTGGATATGGTGAAATGGTGTAAAATATCGGAAGATGTATTTGAAAGATTGTAAAGAGTTAAGTCCTCATCGGGGTCAATTGGTGAATTATCAAGTCCACGAGCAAATATGCTTATATAATTTTCCCCGTCATATTCAGAACATGCATTAGCTGGAATTGCATATTTTCCATTCCATGTGTCATTTGAATAAAATGTCGTTGTCCAACCATTTGTTCCACCATCAGGCTGGAAATTCTTTGCTGAATAAGGAAGTTTGCTAAATGAAATTGAATTTGAATCGGTTTTCATCGGAGTGTCAAAAAGGATTTTTACTTTTATTTCTCCCTCTCCAACAATCTCTGAAGTAGGAACAACTAACTGATTGGTCTCATAACTATGATAACCATGATATTTAATCTGATAATTTTGTTGAATTTGCACGTGTTTTGCAATTGGTGAGTCGGGAATATGTAAATACACAAGAGTGTCTTCCGCAAATGCTTCACTTAATTTATCTTCTGGGTTTCTTGTCCCTGGCCTATCATCTGTGTGGGCTGATACATAAACTTCATTGCCCGTCCTACTTCTTACAATCAAAGTGTGGTCTGCGTCTGGTGTTTCGTCAAAATCAGTCACAAAAATTATATCTCCTTCTTTTATACTATTATCCAAATATGAATATTCAATTGCACCGTGTTGAGATTTCAAATTTTGCCTCAAATTTTCTGCCCCAGGAATTGCTCCACCCTGTCCATAACCATAAGAACCAAATCTTATTCCACCCGCTATTAAAACTTGAGAGGCAAAATTTGCACAGTCACCGCCAGTTTCTGTAACTGGGTCGTATGGATAATATGTATAACCGCCGTTTGTATTGATATGTTCATGTGAATCATTATCATCAAGGTCTGTATCCCACCATGTATCAAGATATTGAATGGCTTTTCCTCTGTCGTAGGCGAAAGAATCTGATATAAAAATATTACAGAGAAAGAGAATAAGCAAAATAGAAAATATCTTTCTCAAATTTCTCCATATCAAATAAATTGTTTTCATTTTTTGTCTTCCTTTGTATCTTTTTTCTGTTCTGCATTTTTTAATTCTTTTTGCAATTCTTGATATTCTAATTCTTGTAATTTCTTTTTACTTTTTTCATCTTCAATTTTCCTTAAAATTCCTTTCCCGTATTCTCTAACTTGTTTGTTTTCAGAATTAAGTATTTCATCTAGTTTTGACAATGCAAATTCTTTTTCATTAAAATCTTTTAATAAGTAAAATACAGATTTTGCTCGTACTTCTTCATCTTTATGGTTTGTCAATTCCATTAGAATATTTCTGGCATCCAATTCCTTATAATACACGACTTGACTCTTCATTGGTTTCGTTGAAATTAATTTATAATCAAATAATACATCTGGATGACCTTGTTTTGCATATGTTTCCAATATACCTATCTCTACTCCTGTTCCATATCCATTATCTATTAGTAATCTAGCAACTTGAATTTTGAAATTTTCATCGTTCAATATCTGCTTTAGAAAGGGAATTGCCTTACCTTTATCTTTAGTAACTGCTAAAGAGTTTAAAGCAGCTTTCCTATTATCCATACTTTCTTTTTCACTTTGTACAATTTTAATCAAAGGTTCAATTACCCTTGGATCTTCAGAATATCCAATGCGCTGAATTAATCGCCATTTTCTTTCTCCTTTTGCTGTTTTTAATTTTTCTAACAATTTTGGAAGATTTTTCCTTATTTCTTCTTTTTGTTTTTGCTGTTCAATAATAAATTGTTTTCCTGCTTTCTGACTTTCTTCCGCAAATATATTACAATTTCTAATAATAACGAAAATTCCTAATACCCCTAAAACTAAAACAAATTTTTTCATTTTTATTTTTCCTCCTTTTCTAAAAATCCTTTTTTACTTTTATTCATTTTCTTAAAATAATTTTTGATATCTCGATGAAAACTGACTCAAATTTAATTTCATTAATTTAATCATAAAAGACAGTTTGTAAAATTTCTTGAGTTCATAACTTCTTTACTACCTTCACGTCCTTTAGAATCGTTATATCGGATAAATCTGAGTTAGCGGTAAAACCCATACCGGTAATTGTAGTATCATCACTTTCCTGGCGAACATAGGAAGATGAAGTTATCCTATTGGTTTTTGCAGCATAATTAAGTAAATCTGTATAAAGGGTAGTGCCTTTAAACAATGAAACTATTATAACATTTCCCTTCGCCTTAATATCACCGGTCTCTGAATTCAAAACTGCATTTTCAGCCATAATAAAAGAACTTGTCTTCCCTTCTTCGTAAAAACTCATTTTGATATCTGTAGCATTAACAATTTTTTTCTTTTCAAAAACATTGCCGTGAACCGCAAAAAAATTCCATTCATGTTTATTTAAATCATATTTATCTATGCTTAAATTCTTAATCACTTGTTCGGGGAACGTATCATTCACAAAAAATTTGTTAGTTTTTTTATTGCAAGATGCAAAAATAAAAAACATCATAATTACGAACGGTACTGTTTTAATACATTTCTCCATATACCCTTTGATTTAAATATAATCTCAACAACTTCCCTTAATACGCCTTGCCCGCTTGTTACACCCGTAACATAATCAACCGATTTCCTTACCTCAATAGTGGCATTTTTAGGACAAGCGGAAAAACCACATCTCAATAAAACAGATAAATCTACCAGGTCGTCACCTATAAAAGCGACTTCATCAATTTTAAATTTTTCCTTCTGCAAAATTTCATTTATAGCAGAAATTTTATTCATGCAACCCTGATAAAGATAATGAATCCCTACTTCTTTAGCCCTAGCCACAACCTGTTTGGAATTTCTACCCGTAATCCATGCAAGTTTTATATCTTTAGCATAATTCCTTAAAAGGGTATAAGCGAATCTGTCATAAACATCCCAGTATTTCAATTCCTCCCCATTTTCTAAAATAATAATTTTCCCATCAGTTAAAACACCGTCAATATCAGAGGCGATTAGTTTAATTTTTTTTGCTTTAGTATATATTTTTTTATTAATCTTCATATAAGAACATTATTACAGAAATTAAAAACAGCGATTACGATGATAAAAAATATTTAATTATTTTTGTAGTGGCAGGGTTCCCCTGCCTCCGCCAGCCGGCGGAAATAGCGAGGAAACCTCGCAACTACAATTAATTTTAAAAATTATCGTAATCGTTATTCACTATCTCTCACTTATTTTTCTTGTATTCTTTTCAATGTCCAAAAATAATAAAATCGTTTCAGCAATAGCGTTAAACGTGATAAATACTATATACGAAATCACCGCTATACTAACCATACCAAGCAATGAAGAAAAAATGCTCTGTGGAAGCAAGACGATAAAACAACCTAATGATGTTATTAATCCAATTATCAGTATAAACCTTCCAAGAAATCTGAATACATTTGAAATACGATGCAATGCACCGTACCTGCGCGGATTTGCCATCTCAGGTGCCTTTAAAATATTTCCGCAATTAATACAGTAACCGCCGACCGGCGTTTCCTTTCGGCATATAGCACATATCATAATAGCTTCTTCTGCATATGTCCTCTCTTCCGATACAGGTGAAAATTTTTCTCCCATGCCTATAAAAAGAAATATCAAGCCCGCTGTTATACCACCTGAAAGAATATCTGCAAAAAAATACATTACAGAAGAAACCGCTTCAAATCTTAACCGTAAAAATATTTCCCAGCCGATTGCACCGCCGATTGCGCCGCCCAAAGCACCGCCGATAAACACATAAATTCTTCTTTTTTCACTGGATGTAAATAATCCGATAAAAGCACCGGTTATTAACCATATAATCGCATTTGCCGTTGTATATAACGAAAATTCTAAGCTTCTCGCTTTTTCCGGTATAAACAACCACATCGGCATATCATTTCTTAAAAGATACATAGCCAAAAAACTTCCGATTGTACCACCTAATATAGCACCGAACAAACCAAAAACTACTTTATTAGTAGATTTTTCCAATACACCAATGACAATTCCGATAAAAACAGCGGATATAACTATCCTAAGAACAATATAAATCGGTTCTGACACACTCTGGTCTGTAATATTGAAAATCCCTGCTGATAAAAACCAACCGATACAACCTGCGATTGCACCGGCAAGTGTTCTTCTTAACAACCACGCTGTAGTTGTCAACAAAAAATTTGTTCCGCAAACACCGCAATATTTTGAACCTTCTTTTACTTCTGCATCACAATTTGAGCAACGCATAAAACCCCCTGTAAAAGCAATTAAAAGTTTAAAGTTAAAATTAAACCTTTTAATATTTTTTAATTTATATTACCTTAATTTTTATTTATACTTTTTATTTTAACTTGCCTCTATGTTTTTGCTTTTTATTTTAATTTTAACTTTTATTTTAACTTGCCTCTATGTTTTTGCTTTTTATTTTAATTTTAACTTTTTATTTTAACTTGCCTCTATGTTTTTGCTTTTTATTTTAATTTTAACTTTTAATTTTAACTTGCCTCTATTGTTTTGGTGCTATTTTTTCATACATCGGATACTCACTTTCCCATGTAGGAAGATTCCTGTCAAACTTATCCAAAAACAATCTTGCTACAAAAAATAAAACTATGACTATTATATAAATTATACCGAGAATTTTCAAATGCCATTTCCATGTAGGCC
The DNA here is from genome assembly GCA_003452965.1 of Elusimicrobiota bacterium. GTDB lineage: Bacteria > Elusimicrobiota > UBA8919 > UBA8919 > UBA8919 > UBA9627. Next base: position 36,786 of record DMMW01000058.1, on the reverse strand, counting down.
TCCATGGGACATATGTTAAATCCGCTCCACAACTTTTACATACCTTAGCCGTATCCTTGTTTTCCGTCTGACAATTATAACATTTCATAAACATCCCCCTATAGTTTTAACCCCTATTTAATTATTGCTATTTTCTTTAATACTTTTATTGTTTTCTCACCTGTCTTGTGTGCTTTAATTAAATACAAATACACACCCGATGCCTTGTCCGATATGTCCCATGTATATTCATATGCATACTTTCCATTTTTTATTATCGGTTGTGTGTATATTTCACCTTCATGTACTAACTCACCGGCTATGTTGTATATCCGTATTTCTACACTATCGGCTATCCCGCATTCTATATGCATCGTTGGTTGGTATCCATTCTTTGCCGGATTAGGATATGCATATACTTCACCTTTTACAAAAGCAGCCGATGGCGCTTGTTTTAATGAACTAAATGATATCGGCTTCTCCTTGTAATTTATTCCCACTATTTTACTTTGTCCATTTATATCTATGCTTTTTGCTATTACATTGCTTAATGTTATTCCCTGCCCGTTTATTGATACATCGCTATAAGGTGCATATATTATGCCCATTAGCTCACCCTGCCCGCCTATCTGTATCGGCTGTGCGGTATTGCAGTATATCTTCAGCTTATATGGGTCGCCTGTATAATGAACTTCACATTGCCCCGATATTTGTATTTTACCAATACACAGCATTTGTATCTCACCATTTAGATTAAGTTTTGCCTGACCTGATAAACTTATTCCGGATAAAAAGTATGTCCCTGTTGATATTGTCAGCGAATCCTGCCCGGATAATGTAAGCACTCCGTTTATCAATGCTTGTTTACCTTTTGATGTTAGCGGTATCTTACTATTATCGTTGTTTTGTGATATTTCTGCTTGTTTTTGGTCCAGGTCTATTGTATACGGATTTACCGGTTCTGCATTTTGTGTTTTTGTGCCGGTTATTTTGCTTTGTCCTACTATCGTTATTTTTTGTGCTTCTGCATTACCATCTACTAATGACTGCCCTGTTAGTTTTATTTGACTGTTGCTTCTTACATCCCCGTATATTTTACTTTGACCGTTTATTGTTATTCCTTCAATTCCTAATGCTGCATATTTAGTTATTTCTGTTACTGTAAATACTGCCGATTTTAATATTTCTATATTTAAAACGTTATCTATGCTTCGATAGGTTATTGTGTGAGTACCCACTGCTAATGTAAAGCTGGTTGTGTATATACTGTAACTGCCGTTGTCAATACTGTATTCGGTTTTGCTTATTCCACTAGCTACACTATTGGATATAGGATCTATCGCTGTGAATGATAATGGCGTATCTGGTGTTATATAGATTTCTGTCGTGTTTATACTGGTGACTGGCGGAGTTGTGTCTACATAATATGTTTGTTCTTTTATTGTTTCAAGGTTGCCTACATTATCCTCCGCATAGTATTTTATTGTATGTATTCCTTCCGGTAATGTCAGCGTATAGGGGTTAGAGGTTAGCGTATAGGGATTTGTGTCTATAGAATAATAAACTCCTTTCAACCCGGATGTTACCCTATTAGTTATCGGGTCTTCTGCTGTGATTATTATCTCCGTCTCTGAATTTATATATACTTTCCCCTCTCCGCCCTCCACTGAACCATCGGCGGGTAGGCTATACGCTATCCCCTGCATTTCTAGCTGACTTTGTGGCGGAGTATTGTCTAATTTTAATGATTCTATTCTTGGATGTTCTATATTGTTTACATTATCTGTTGAGTAGTAATAAAATGTATATATTCCATCTAAGTCGGTTACGTTAAATGTGGAGTTATATTGTATATATACTGGTATAGCATATGTTGAATCGGTAATTGAATATACAGTTTCTTTTATCCCTGACGGTATTGTGCCGCTATCTATTGCTACTAATTTAAATACAGAGTTTGAGGTTATGTAATTACCTGTCCCGTCTGTTGCGGGAAATTTCGGATCAGAAATAGTAGCAAATGTTTCGGGTACGCTGTTGTCAATTGTTATTGTTAATGATTTTTCCAGTTCTTGGTTTAATAAGTTGTCATAACTATGATAATATATTGTGTGTTCGCCTTCGGATAAAGTAGATAGTGGGATTGTGCAATAGTGCCTGCCCGCCGAAGGTTTAGTGGCGGGGGATAGTGCGATAGTGTATGGACCAGAATCTATCTTATATTCAGTGTACTTTACTCCACACCCTGCAATCCCAGAACTAATTTCTGGATCTGTTGCTGTTAGTGATATCTCCGTTTCCGAACTTATAAATATTTTATCCTCTACTATGAACTCTGAACCACTTACTATGAACTCACTCTCTGGTGTCGTGTTATCAACATAGAATGTAACTAATTTTGTTAGTTCTGTGTTTCCAATAATATCTATTGCATAATATTCTACCGTGTATATCCCTTCACCTGATATTTTGATTGGTTCTGCGTAATCTATAAAATCAATATACTGTATACTGCCTGCCCCCGATCCATCGGGGTATCCTGTATCCTGCCCGTCCGCCGACGTTTCCCTGTCCGCCAATGTCTCAGTGGTGGAAGTGGCGGATATCCTGTATTTTATTTCTTTTACCCCTAATCCAATTCCATCGTCTACCTCTACTAAATCATCCACTGCAGATAATTCTATATGCGTCTCTGAAGTTATATATGCACTGCCGTTTTCTGTATACTGTTTACCGTGTACTGTATACTGACTTTGTGGCGGTTTATTATCCCACATTACCTCAAATCTTGGTGTAGTAGATGAAGAATAATTTTTATATGTATCCATTGCTTCAACAGTCATCGTATAAAATCCATAATATGGTAAATTCAGCGGTTCTATCTTATCACCGGAATTTACTATCACTTTTATACCAATTTTTGAAGTATCTGGACATTCCACTAAAGTTAAATATCCAGTCGTTACAAATTGTGATAAATCATTTACATTATAATCAATATCTATTTTATCCACTGTTGCAACAAACCTTTCACCGCCTTTAGGCGAGTTTATCGTAATAACAGGTGGATCATTATCTATTATCGTTAAAACACCTGTTCTATCTGAAGATTCATATCTATTGTCTCCCTCAAAACGTGCTTTTAAATAATATGATAACCTGGATGGTTTTTCTGGAAATGAAAACTCAAATGTTACACTACTTTTAACAAGCGTGCTTTGTGTTATTGTCTGCCAATTATCCCCGTTCCAATATTCAAGTATAACCGTTTTAGGTTCGTCTTCTTGATGTAATAATTCCAAACCTTCATCATCCGTCATTGTCAACATCAATGTTGTGGTTCCGGGATACAATATACTTATTTCAGGTTTAGATATTTCAATCTTTTCTTTTATTATTTTTAGTGTTCCTTGTACTTGACAGGGCAAATAATAAAATCCATCACCTGGGTACTCAATTTTTATAGAATATTCTCCTGGTAAAAGATTAATTTCACTTAAAGCAGAACACAAACCATTATTACCGGTTATTACAGTATAACTACTATTTCCTAAGTAAAAATTAACTGGCTTGTCTGATAATGCATTATTTAAAGTATCGGTCAATATTGCAGAGAACTCAAGTGTATCAGAATAATTAACCATTTTCCTAGTTGAATTATAAATACAGGTTTGTTTTGGAATTACTGAAAAAATCGTATTTGTTCTCGTCTCTTCAGGCACTGATGGGAAATACACTGTTGCATAATTCGCTATCACAGTACCGGGTTGTGCGTTACTATTTACTCTAACACTGATATCAAACTTGCCACCTTGTTTCGAACCTATTTCACCATAATTATCCACAAACACGGTTAGCAATCTTGTTTCTGAATTATATTTATATTCAAAATTAGCCAGTGTCTCAATATTATTATTATAATCAATTCTTCTGAAATTAGAAACGATTAAAGATGACTCATCCAAACCCTCGGGCAGAACATCCGTAACGTATACCCCATACGCAATACCTTCTCCTATATTTTCAAATTCAACCGTATATGTTAGATTTTGTCCTGCAGAAATGTATCCCTCAGGTCCATACATAATATTAGGATCAACGGCAGAAACAATCGCTAAATATTTTTCAAATGGTGAAATAGGATAACCAACAGGCATAGATGGTGGTGAACTTGGCGGTACAACAGGCGGAATCGGTGGTGGTGGCTCACTTGAGTCATCCTCCGGATTATTAATAGGATTAGTTCCATTTGCAATCTCTGTTTTATCATCTACCCCACCGCTATCAGTATCCGAAACTAACGGATTGGTACCATTACAATATTCTTCAAGATTTGTTAATCCATCACTATCCGAATCTGCATTAGCATCCAAAGGATTGTCGGGATTAAGTCCATTTTCATTCTCCCACTCATCGGGCATCCCATCATTATCCCTATCGCCCCCATCTCCTTCTTGTTCATCTGATATTTCAGTAACTTTGAAACTATACACCCCACTCTCTTCCAACCCATATACATTCTTAACAACAAAACTCACATCATACGTCCCTGCAGATAACGACTCAGGTGTCTCATATGTTACATATACAGTATCAGCGCTTGTTCTTGTAAATTTTGGTGTTATATCAGGTCCATTATTTATTTTCATTATTACTGAGTTAATACTTAGTTTTGATTTCACAGTTAATTTTATAGGTACCGTTATCGAACTATCTTCGTTTATCTTTACATCTTCTTTTGGGTAAAAGTCGTTTGTTAATATTGGAAATGCGGTGTAGGGTGTGTGGGGCATGTAACTCCCATATCTATATAATTTCAGTTCATTATTTTCTATTTTAAAGTTAGTCGTTTCTTCTATTACTCTTCTCATATGATTTCCTGTTATATAGGATAACCATGCCGCATGGATTATTGTCACGGTCCCAGTATTATTTGTACTAAAATTTAACTTGTTCTTTACTAATACAATATGTCCCTTTGGATCATACAATGCGTCCCCACTATTTATTAAATCATAATTCTCAACCACTAAACCATATGTAGAACCAACTTTACTACTATGTATATCGTTTGTGTTCCCTGGGACCCACATCTCCTCTACAAACTCCGCACAATCTATCCCGGTATAGCCACTCTTTCCTGTAGGTACAGATGTATCCAAGTCCATTTTACCGGCAATATATCCATTAGCGATATTGGTTTGAAATACTGAAAATGTATTATCCATTCCATATGCATACGCTACACTAGGGTACGAAGCACCTACTTCAAAGGGCCAGTTGTTGGTAGAATATTCCCATTTTTGCGTTTCTTTATTCAACTTCCATGCTCGGTCATCATCACCATCCGAACCATTCTCGGGTGGTTTCTCTTTATAATGTGTTTTTTCATCTTTAATATTATTTGTAGTACAATTCCATGGCTGTATTAAATATGGACTTGCTCGTAAAATGATATCATCTCTTGTTATTGCAAATAACTTAACAGACAAGAACATAACAAATATTAATGATAATTTAATTATCGTTTTCATTTTTTTATTGGTTGTCTTTCATACTTTACTATTTGCAACTGATTATCTTCATTTTTAATATTTATTTCATATCTATTCCCGTCGTTATATATCGGCATATTACCTTTAATTATTGTTTTTAATTGTCCATTTAGGTCAAATACATATGTAAAATTTTCCCCACTTCTCGAATCAGCATTATATATAGTTGAATTAATATATATCTCATTTAAACTATTTATAACTAAAATATTTATATAAAATTCTTCTATTCCACCAAAATATTTAATGCCTCTTTCTGTTTTTAATTTTCTAAATTCCCTATGTGGTTTTATTATTTTTTCTATTTTTTTGCCATCTGATAATATTATTGTTGCTTTAATTTCTTTTTTTGAGATTTCTTTAATATCTACTTTGTAATCACCTTGTATTTTATATCTATATATTCCATCTCCTCTATCCACTAAATTTTTATCATCTTTCTTCACTTCCCACTTCTTTACCAACTTATCTTCCTTAAACTGCCATACCTCACCTTTGTTGTTTCTTTCAAGATAGTAATACAAATTATCATCCGAATCTATTGCTATGTTTATACCGTAAATCTCTATCGGATGTATTAAATATCTTCCTTCTAAATATGGATTCTTAATTGGTTTTCCTCTATGATATCTTACTTTTCCTTTAAATGATTCTACTGGTATCGAAAGTAGATATTTACCTTTATTATCAAACTTCTGTATCCTATTATTCACTGTATCTAATACATATATATTCCCTTCAGAATCCACTACCATACTACGAGGTTCATAAAAATGTTCACCCCATTCACCCCGTCCAAATTCACCAGGTCCAGTTCCCCATTTACCTTCTACTATCACCTTGGGCATAGATTCTTCTATCATTACGGGATATGTCGCATACGGTGTCAACACCATCTTGTATGTGCTACTGCTATCTACTTCTGTAAATCCTTCAGGTAATTCTGATGTATGTAGATAAATACTTGTGCTTACAACCAACATTAAAATATTTAAAATAATCTTTTTCTTCATACTTCTCCTTTCTCTCGCCGAAGTTCCTAATAACGTAGGTTAGTTTTAGTTTTTTTCTTTCTAATCCCTAATCCCTATCCCCTATCCCCTGTACAACTAAAACTCCGCACAATCTATTCCGGTATATCCACTTTTTCCTGTAGGTACAGATGTATCCAAGTCCCTTTTACCGGCAATATATCCATTAGCGATATTGGTTTGAAATACTGAAAATGTATTATCCATGCCATACGCATACGCTACACTAGGGTACGAAGCACCTACTTCAAAGGGCCACCAGCTGGTTGGGGAAGTTTTATAATATTGCATATCTATATCTCGTCTATCATCTATCCCATTATTTGGTTCACCTTTTTTTATTACCAGATTCTTTTCTACAATTACCTTAATATCAGAACCATCATCTATTATATTATTAATTGAACATATCCAATTTTGCGGCACGTTTAGATATGGAATAGTCCGTTGCATGACTTCATCCCTTGTAATACCAAATAAAGATGATACTACAGAAACATCAATAATGAATATTAGAACAAAATATTTTGTATAATTATTTATCTTTAGGAACATATTGTATCACCTTATATACATCATTCTTTTCATCATAGTAAAAATAATATTTATCTATATAATATGGTGGCACACCCTCCAGTTTTTTTATTAGTTTTTTTTCTAAATCATATATATATATTTCTACCTCATAAGTTGAGGCATATCCCTTACCTACACCGATATATATTTCATTTTGAGTTAAAAAACCATAATATCTTATAGAATATTCTGCCTTTGATAAATCTATTTTTGTTACTTTATTAGTGGTTTTTGATTTAATATTTATTATTCTTTTTGGTAATCCACTTTCTGAACTTGAGAGATACAATGTATATTTACTTTTTTCATCTGGTATCTCTTCGTATTTTTTACCTGTATTTATATCAATATAATATTTATCCATATCCAAGAACAAACGATTATTCTTAACTATTAAAGAATTGCCTAATTTCGTTTCGTGTTTCTTTACCAACTTATCTTCTTTATATTGCCATACTTCGCCTTTATCATTTCGTTTAAAATAATAATATAATGTATCATCCGAATCTATTGCTATGTTTATGCCAAGTGCTTCAGTAGTATCATTTTCGTATGTTTTTTCCATTCCTTTACTTTCATTCATTATCGGCTTTCCTTCATAATATAAAATTTTTCCTTTATATGAATCTACTGGTATTGAAAGTAAATATTTACCTTCTCTATCAAACTTCTGTATCCTGTTATTCACTGTATCTAATACATATATATTGCCCTTACTATCAACTGATATACTCCTAGGCATAATCCCTTTTTCCATATCAATTAATACACTTCCAAACTCACCAGGTCCAGTTCCCCACTTACCTTCCACTATCACCTTGGGCATATACTCTTCTATCATTACGGGATATGTTGCATACGGTGTCAACACCATCTTATATGTGCTACTGCTTTTTACTTCAGTAAATCCTTCGGGTAATTCTGATGAATATAAATATATTCCAGTAACCAATATAAATATTATCGATACTAACTTCTTTAACATTTGTTCCCCTAGAATTTCCTTATTATTCTTTCCATTTATAATTTATTCTCTAATAATTATTATTTATTAGTGCAAAAAAAATTACTTATTTTTAAATAATTCTTTTATCTTATCAGGCTTTCTTAAAATATTTTCATATTCCTTAAATAAAGCAACTCTATTATTTATTTTGAAAGCTATAAGCTGAGAACCATTAATTGAACTATTAAAAAAATTTTCAGGTGTATATGTTATCCAATCATCATTTTTCGTAGCATAAAATGTTAACAAAAGATTGCCGGTTTCTCTATCCCACATTTTTATCATTGTATCTCTTCCACCAGAAATAATAAATTTCCCATTTGGACTAAAATTAACAGAGTTAACATAATCCGTGTGTCCTTTGAACGTTCTTAACAACTTACTAGTATCTACTTCCCAAAGTTTGATTGTTTTATCATCACTTCCTGAAACAAGATATTTACTATCATAACTAAAATCAAATGAATTAATATTCCATGAATGTCCCTTGAATATTCTTAACAATTTACCCGTAGAGACTTCTATTAAATTAATTTCATTTCCATTAGCTGATGCTAAATATTTGTCGTCAGGACTAAATTTGATAAAATCAACGGAACTAGTATTAGTTATAGATCTTATTAATTTACAAGTATTTATTTCCCATATATTAATTACTTTATCATAACCTCCCGAAGCAATATATCTCCCATTGGGACTGAAATCAACAGAATAAACAATCCAACTATGACTATTAAGTGTTTGCAATAATTTACCCGTACTTGTTTCCCATATTTTAACTGTATGATCATAACTTCCAGAAACAAGATATTTATCATCAGAACTAAAATAAACTGCCCATACGTAACTTTTATGCCCTATAAATGTTCTTAACAATTTGTTGGTTTCAACGTCCCAAAGTTTTATCGTGCCATCTTTGCTCCCTGAAACTAAATAATTTCCCTTTGAGCTGAATTTAACAGATCTAACGTGATCGGTATGTCCCTTGAATGTACTCAATAAACTCCCAGTATTTGTCTCCCAAATTTTAATTGTATTATCATCCCCACCAGAAGCAAAATAATTTTTATTAACATTAAAATCAACAGAATTTATAGGAAACGCTTTTTGTTCAAGTTTTGTTATAAATTTTCCTGTAGAGGCTTCCCATATTCTAACTTCGTTACCAGCAGTAAGAAAGTAGGATCCATCCAAGCTAAATTTTATAGGTGCAATTATCCATTTATGATCTAAGATATTTATTAGCTTTTTAGTTTCAACATCCCAAAGCTTAGTTTGTTCGAAAGTATCATCGTATAAACCTTCTCTAGCAACAAGTCTTTTCCCATCTGGGCTAAATGATAAAGAAGAAATTTGTTTTAAATTATTTATTTCATTTATCGACGACTTCCCAGTATTGATATTCCAAAACCTAATAGTGCCTTCGGAATCGCCAGAAATAATATATTTTCCGTTTGGATGAAACAAAACAAAATTATAAGATAAAAAAGAAGAAACTACCTTATCGATTATTTCAAATTTTCTTAACAATTTATTTTTATTTATATCCCATAAGTGTATGCTTTTCAAAACAGCAACTGCAAGGAATTTACCGTCTGGACTGATATCAATAGATCCACTTGTATAATTTTCAAATTCCTGTAATAATTTACCTGTACTTATATCCCACAATTTAGATGAAGTATCTTCACCTGCGGAAATAAGATATTTACTATCAGAACTAAATTTAATATAGGTATTATGCATTCCACCAGCTAGACTTTGCAATAACTTACCTGTGTTTGTTTCCCAAACCTTAATAGAATCGCAATCATTGAAAACAGCCATAGGATCTTCAGATGAAATAATTCCTGACGCTGCTAAATATTTGCCATCTAGACTAAAATCAACATCAGTAACAGGACTGCTATGATCTTTAAACATATGTAGTTCTTTTATTAATTTTCCTGTTTTTATTTCATATAATCTAACTAACCCTTCTTGCCCAGAAACAAGAAGTGAGCCGTCATTATTAAAAGCAACGGATACTATATGCCCATAACCTTTAAGTATTTTTATTAATTTCCAAGTATTTACCTCAAAGATCTTTATTTCATCAACACTTGCCAGAGCAAAATATTTTTCAGTTGGACTAAACGCAATAGAATAAATAATTCCTGGAGCATTTTGTGGTATTATTTCATACTCCCCTACCATAACGGGATATGTTGCATACGGTGTAAGAACCATTTTATAAGGACTTGTACTTTTTACTTCAGTAAATCCTTCAGGTAATTCTATTGAATGTAAATGAATACTTGTGCTTACAACCAACATTAAAATATTTAAAATAATCTTTTTCATATCTATACTTATTCTTCTTGAGTTTTGTATAATTCTGCTGAACATTTTAACTTACTATTTTCAGGTATACGCCAATTAAGTATTGCTTGATAATTGAATTTTATTACCGACTTAGCAGGTATTTTATTCATATCCCAACGCAATAATGAAAATGGTTCTTGTTCATTCCCCCAATCTTCTAAACCAAGTACTTGATGATAACATCCCACACTACTAGAAAGATAATTAAATTGTGATGATAATTGAACAAGTACCGCATAGTTTTCTGCCATACCAAATCCATCATTTCTAACTTCAACAGTATGTGATAATAGTTGTCCTGGACTTCCCCAATTCGAACCAAATATTTTCACACTTAAATCTGGTTGTGGTGGTTGACCATAATCAAGTCGCGTAATATTCAAAGACATATTTTTTGTATTTTCATCTATATCTGCCGATGCCAGTCCATATATAGGTTTAGTTATTACACCTTCAATTTTTGTTTGGGGATGAATATGCCTTGCGGTTGCATATATCATACCTGCCCCTAAATCTGAATTAAATGACATTATTGAAAAACCTTCGTTATTATATGGATTGCTCGTTTCAGTTATCCTTAATAATGTTAATGTAGTTGTTAAATTTCCTGTATAGTATCCAATTGATTTTCCTTCTACCATTTTTTGAAGATAATATAATTGCGTATTTGGATATGAAATTTCTGTTTGATATGTAATGCTTCCTGAGATTTTGATTCTTTCTACAATTTGTTGGTTTTCTGCTTGTATTATAGATAATGTTGCAAAATAAATATCATAATTATTACTGTTTACTATTGATTCTTGTATTACTCCTTCCATTATTCCATATATTGGTCCTTTTATATTTCCATATAAATATATTTTTCTTTCTTTTATATTTAAGTATGACATTCCATTACATTGATTTAAATAAACAGAGTTACCGATGTTTATATTAAATTCACTTTTAAAGAAACCTTTATCAGAAAAAGCTCCTGTTTTTATTTCAACTTTATTAAAATTATTAAACACTAATGTCCCAATTATTGTATCAGATTCAAAAGTATTGTTTTGCAAAATTAAGTTTTGACTTTTTAGTGTTTCGTATACAGTGTTGTCTTTTTTGTATATCTCGTTTAAGTTAGATACTGCTAAGGGCGAATCTTCAATTAATGATTTATATATTATGGTTCCAACTGGAGCATCTGATTG
>DMMW01000058.1:24188-24849 GCA_003452965.1 Elusimicrobiota bacterium | reverse complement strand
CGTTGTTTATTATATTGTTCGCTGTTATTTTTATCTTTCCACCACCAGTCGCTCCAGCACATTGTTCATTTGCACCACCACCTGTACCCATATCTGAAGGTTCGTATACAGAACCATGAGGCCATGCAGGACCGCTACCGCCTGGATAGCCCTTGTAATCTGCATTTATACTGCCACCAGCTTCTATAGTTAAATTATTAGTCACTTCGAGGTCAAAATCAGAATCTTGTAATGTATGGGTCACTACTCCACCAGATGAAACAATTAGGGTGTCTATTGATAATGATGTATTTAAATAAAAAGTTCCTTTGTTTCCTATAGACAATATACCATTTGTTGGTGTCGTTCCTTTAATCGTTAAGTTCCCTTCATTGTGATAGAATATACCACCACTTTCTAAAGTCAAATTTGAAATTGTTAAACTACCATTATTTATTAATGTTCCATTATTGATTATCGTTAAATCTGTTGTTTTTATTTCATTGGAATTATTTATTTTTAATTCTGCTCTATTTTTTATTATTATATTTTCAAAAACATACGTACCTTGAGGCAATACTGCTGGATAGCTATCACTATTGCTGTTACTGTCTAATATTAAATCACCATTAAATTGTTGTGTTGATTTCATATATATTGTTCCAACTGGAGCATCTGATTG
>DMMW01000058.1:5742-23887 GCA_003452965.1 Elusimicrobiota bacterium | reverse complement strand
CGTTGTTTATTATATTGTTCGCTACTATCTTTATCTTTCCACCACCACTTGCTCCAGCACATTGTTCATTTGCACCACCACCTGTACCCATATCTGAAGGTTCGTATATAGAACCATGCGGCCATGCAGGACCGCTACCGCCTGGATAGCCCTTGTAATCTGCATTTATACTGCCACCAGCTTCTATAGTTAAATTGTTGGTTACTTCGAGCTCAAAATCAGAATCCTGTAATGTATGGGTCACTACTCCACCAGATGAGATTGTTAGATTGGGTGTGGTAAGTTTTGTATTTAGATATAATGTACCATTGATTTGAACAGAATTAGTGTATATTCGAGAATTATTTAACGTATAGGTTTCGGTAGCAAGAATTACTAAATTGCTATCCGTATCAGTTACTGAAAATAAATAAGTATTATAAAATATTAATATAGTTAAAATGATTATCAATTTATAAAGTTTTGTATATAAACTATAAATAATTCTTTTCATATTTTTTTCATAAAATTCTTTAATTCGGATATCTTTATTGAATTCGCGGAATCTGATAATGCTTTTTCCGGTTCAGTATGCACTTCCATAAAAAGAGCATCCACACCAACTGCAACCGCTGCTTTGGACAAGGGTAGAATAAATTCCTGCTGTCCACCGCTTTTACTACCAAATCCTCCCGGCAATTGAACCGAATGTGTGGCATCAAAAACTACAGGATAGCCAAAGTTTCTCATTATCATAATGGAACGGATATCAACTATAAGGTTATTATAACCAAAACTGGTTCCTCGTTCGGTTAATAAAATATTTTTATTACCAGCAGATTCTATTTTCTCAACTACATTTTTCATATCATACGGGGAAAGGAACTGCCCTTTTTTTATATTTATCGGTTTTTTAGTCATAGCTACTGCCAATATCAAATCGGTTTGTCTGCATAAAAAAGCAGGAATCTGTATAACATCCGCTACTTTTGTAACTAACGAAACTTCGCTTACACAATGAACATCAGTTAAAACAGGTATGTTAAATTCCTTTTTTACCTTTTCCAAAATGTTAAGTCCTTTATAAATACCGGGACCTCTAAATGATTTTATTGACGTTCTGTTTGCTTTATCATACGACGCCTTAAATATTAAGGGTATTCTCAACTCCTTCGCTATTTTTTTAAGTTGCCCTGCTATTTTAAAAGTAATTTCATGTGTTTCAAGTACACACGGTCCCGCAATCAGAACAAGAGGATTTTTTCCGCCTATTTTAACATTACCGATTTTAAATTCTTTAGTCATATTTCTCCACCTTTACAAACTATCTCTAACGTGGCTTATTCAATATTTTCAAAATATTTTATCAGTTTTTTTGCTTCGCCTTTATCCTTAATTATTACAGAAGTATCGTTATTATATCTTAATCCATCAAAAGAATAATTGTGGCTGCCAAGAATAATCGTTTCTTTATCTATTACCAAAACTTTGCTATGAGTTGTCCTTTTAGGACTGTCAAATCGAACATTTATGCCGGCTGTCTTTAATTTTTCAAATACATCCTGATTTTTCAGTGTTTCACCTTCTTTTATATATTCGGGTTTCGGATATTCCAAAATTATATTAACATTTACTCCACGGTTATGGGCATCTATAAAATCTCTTAGTAACCTATTGGGATATGCATCTTCATAATCATAAAGCATGAATAAATAAATTATGAGATAAATAGAACTTTTTGCTTCTTGGACTTCCTTATGGGCAATTTGGAAGTATTCGTCATTTAAAATAATTTTGCCTTTAGTTTTTGTTGTGATACATCCTGAAAAAACATTTATTGATACTAAAAACAATGTAAATAGAATCCATTTCCACACTTGAGGTTTTCCCCACTAAGCACAAACTTGATTTCTATAATTTAGTATATTTGCTAAAGTCAGCGGATTCGGGTCTTCAATATCAACCGAACTCCATGCATCCATCATATACCGTTCAATATAATCATATGGTAAGAATCCGTAACCTTCCTGCCCCCATTCTTCTGACCATGAATTCTTAAATTTAATAAGTTTCTTTTTATCATCATAACCCACCGGACAGATAGCATGCCCGCCCAAACTGCTTTCAAACCTCTTCGGCATAGGAACTAACCCGGTTTGCGTCTCCATCATTCCGTTAAAAACTTCAACACCAATTACGCAGGGACCTTTTGTAGCGATACTTAAACGTAATTCATTGAGATTAAGAATACGGGCATATGTAATTATACAAAATTTTTTGGCATTTGATACAGCACCTTTCTGTGCCTTGTTTTTTTGGTGTGGAAAATATGGCCATAATTTTTCCTGACATACACCTTTTTCTTTGAGCACCCGCATAGCTGCACGAATAGTCGTTCCTTCCGCTTTGGGCATACCGTCAATCTTTTTGCATTCGCTATATAAGAATCTCGGCGACAGTAAAACCAATTTTTTATAATCAATCAATTCCTGATACTCTTTCATACCGACAGTTGTGGCAAAACCCACACAAGTGCCTTCATCACCTTGATTCCTGACAGGCGATAACTTTGATGTATAATCAATTTTAGCGGGTAACTTAATAACAGGAAGATATACTCTCATCAAATAATCCCTATCGTCAAATTCATCTTTGATACAACCTAAATTACCGTGCATGTTTTATATCTCCTAATAATTATATCTAAACGTTACCCTTACGGCATCCCGTACCGTATCGTCTTTCAACTCATAGTCTGTATATCTATACTTAAAATCTAAGCCCAATACCAAATTTCCATCAACAAAATATTTTTCACCTGACAATCTACCGTAGTATCTGCTTTTATCATCATTAAAATCTTCAAAATTATAATAATTTCCTTCTAATGACGTTGAAATTTTCCAGCCTGCATTATCCGTATACCGGTCTTTTTTTCTTATATAGTTTATTTTTATTTCTGCAGTTTCTTTTTTATAACTATTAATGGTTTTCAGCGAATAATCCGCATCTTTATGCTCAAGACCGAGGTCCAGCCATATCCTGCTTTTCTCATAATCCAGAATTTCGTAATCCCATCCGTTTTGGATATAAAATCCTTTGTGGTCTAAATCAGCGGTGATATAATCCTTTTTAAAATACTGATATTTAATATTTGTATTTAATTTCGAACTTATCTTATGCGCGGTTTTGGTATAATATTGCTGATATTCATAATCGTAATCTTCGTCCCTGTTATCCTCGTCTTTGGTATCCCGCTGTCCCCGGTTTATCCGGGTTGTGATTTTATAAATCGGCAAAATATCAAAAATATAATCAAACCCGCCCATAATATCGTGTTTTGTTCTCTTGCGATTTATGTTCTCTTTATTTAGTCGTTCTACTCTATAAGATGAAGTTAATGCCAATTTTTTATCCAAAAAATATCTTTTCCCGCCGATTTTACCAAAAAGTTTATGTTGAATATTTTCTTTTGGTTCCAAATAATTAAAATTATCAATTCCCGCAGATAAATCTATAGTATAGAAATCTTTTTTTGCATACGAAAAGGCAGGAACGGCAGTAAACTGGTTGTATTCATTTTTCGGAGAACTCTCATATCGTTTCTCTCTATATTTTAGATTTAGACCTAACTCTATGACTTGCTCTTTATTTTTTTTGATATAATAAGACCAGTTTGTCTTAAATATTTTGGATACATTATCCAAATAATCTTTAGCATTGTAGTCTTTTGAATATATAAACGAACTGAAATCATAATTCAAACGACCAGATACTTGTTGTCCAAATTTAATATGATAATTCTTATATGTATAATCATCATCCGTGTCCTCTTCTTCAAAATCTTCGGATGTTGACCTCTTATTTATTTCGGCATAACCACTTAAATTAAATTTATTCAATTTTAACGAATAATATTCATTTTCAGCTTGAGCATAAACGGGTAATACGAATCCTCCTATTATATTTAAGACAAAATATCCAGTTATAAGAAAGAACGCTTTATTCATTACCTTTTCCGATAGAGTCCAATGCGACTGTCTCGCCGTAGTTACCTTGTAACATAGGTGAATGATTGGGACAGGGCTATCTAATAGATTTTCTGACCTTTATCAAGTCCTGTTTCGTGTCAACACCTATAGAATTATATTTTGTTTTAACGACAAAAACTTTATAACCGTTTTCTAAAATTCTCAATTGTTCCAGTTTTTCGGCGATTTCAAGCGGTGTCTGTATCATTTTTGAATATTTTAACAGAAAATCTTTGCGATAAACATATAAACCGATATGTTTCAATGAATTTGAAAGAGGTAACCGAGAAAAATAAATTGCATAGTTGTTTTTATCCGTTATTACTTTTACGTCATTTGGGTTTCTTATTTCGTTTTCCGACTTGAATTCGGTAGCAAGAGTAGATACTAAAATATACTTATTGTTAATTAATGGCTTAACCGCTAAATCAATCATTGCTGGTTTAATTAACGGTTCATCGCCTTGTATATTAACAACAATATCGCAATTGATTTTTTTTGCAACAAATGCTAATCTATCGGTACCGCTGTTACAATGCGGAGTAATCGCAACATTAGCATTAAAGGACTTTGCACAATTAAAAATTCTTTTGTCATCCGTTGCAATTATAATTTTATCTAATAATTTGGATTTTGAAACCGCTTCATAAACCCATTGAATCATAGGTTTATTTAATATTTTAATAAGCGGTTTTCCTGGTAATCTTGTGGAAGAATATCTGGCTGGAATAATTCCGATTATTTTCATTTTAATGCTTTTGATAATTCTTTCTGAGAGATGGTTGCCGTTCCCAGTTTGCCGACAACAATTCCTGCAGCATAATTTGCGATTCTTGCCGAATCCGAAAGAGACAATCCGCTTGCTAACGCCAGAGTCAAGACAGCAATTACCGTGTCTCCTGCACCTGTTACATCAAAAACCTCTTTTGCTGCGGTTGGTATATGAAATATTTTGGATTGTTCAAAAAGAGTCATGCCATTTTCACCCTGGGTTATCAAAACTGACCTGCATTTAAGCTTTTTTAATATGCTCTTACCTAATTCGTTTATACCATTTTTATTCTTTAATCTGGTAATATGCATTCCGCCCATTGCTTCATAAATATTCGGTGTTAAACAATCAACATATTTATATCTTATAAAATGCTCAATCTTAGGGTCGACAGTAACTATTTTTTTATGTTTTCTAGCCAATTTAATAATTCCCTGAATTATTTTTTGAGTTATTACCCCTTTACCATAATCGGATATTAAAATTGCATCACAATTTGATATTTTATCGTTTAAAAATCCCAAAATCTTTTTAGTATTAGCAGGTGAAAGCTCTCTTACCGTTTCTTTATCAAACCTGACAACTTGCTGATGAACGGCAATTATCCTCGTCTTAATGGACGTTTCTATCGTTTTATCCTTAAAAATACCGTCAGTATTGATATTCTTGTTCCAAAGTTCTTTTAATAGTACTTCTGCGGTATAATCATCTCCGATAATACCGGATATTAAAACATTTCCACCCAGGGCAACTATGTTATTTGCGACATTTCCGGCTCCGCCAAGGCAATACGATTCTGTTTTAACTTCAACAACCGGAACCGGTGCTTCCGGTGAAACTCTACGCGCTTCTCCGCGAATAAATCTGTCAAGTATTAAATCGCCGATAATAAGCACCTTGGCTTTTGAAAATTTATCTAATATTTTTCTAAAATTCATATTTGTGATTATGATACTGTTGAAAAACTCACTTCGTAGCGAGGTTTCAAGATTTGAGCCGAGACAAAGCGCACGAGGCGAGCATATCAATCCGACGATGATCTGTAAGCCGATGCGCAATGAAGTCGCAGGCCAAATATTGAAATTGCAGCAGAAAAGGGGTTTTTTAACAGTATCATTATATATATTTACTATAGAAAAGTCAACAAAGAATGGTATAACAAAGGAAGCATTATTTCGTGATGACCGATGAAGTAAAATCCGTTGCCGCCGGTAGGTCTTGAGACAATATTTTCAGCTGCCCTATATTGATAATTCATATCAAAATTACAGGCAGTAAAATTTTTAATTTTATGACCGAGATTTCTTGCCAAATTCAGCGATTTAAGAAATACTTCAGGTAAAATTACTGCGGAACCGAAGTTTAGCACCACTCCGCCTTCCAATTTTGTAATAATATCTGTAAGTTTTATAAAATCATTATAGGATGTCTTACCCCAGCTTGCTCCATCGCATTCCGGATGCTGATAAATTATATCCGTACCTATACCTACATGAACCGTCAAAGGTATCTTTAAATTATACGTATTCGCAAATATGCTGTCTTTGTAAAATTTAAATTTCCTGTTATAAATCATATTACCGATTGTTTCACCTAATCCGAGATTTCTTTCAGCACCTTCTTTTACCGCTTCGTTTAAATATTTACCTGTTTCATACGCCATTCCAAACTTACCATTTTTTAATTGTACCGCTACATCCTCCGATGTTTTACCGAAATACGCAAGCTCAAAATCATGAATTATTGAAGCACCGTTAGTTGATAACGAAGTTATAATATTTTTTTTAATTAAATCAACCACTATACGGGAAAGCCCGCATTTTATTATATGCGCTCCGAACATAAATATTACCGGCTTTCTATTTTTCCTGGCAGAAATTATTCTTTTTACAACTTCTTTGAAATTTTTGCCAGCCAAAACATCCGGGATATTTTTGATAATATTTTTTTTGTCGGGAGTTACCTGAACATCTATGCTTACTTTGCTATCTCGTTTACTTAACGGATATCTTTTAACCCTTTTTAAATTTATCACTTAGAACCCCCTATCATACTTTCTTTTTCATTCAATTCTGCAATAATAGTACCCACCTTAACTTTTGATGTCATTTTTACGGGAATATGTTTTTCGTCATCAGTAAGCCATATTCTTGTTGCGCCCTTTTGCATGAATAAACCCGAATCCTGAAGCACAGGTTCTACAATTATGGTATTGTATTCCCTGTCACCGATTCTGAGTATCTCCCTATTATGAATATTTACATTCATTAAATAACTTTTGTTATGCGAATTAACGTTCACTTTTAATACGCTACCCGATTCCAATTTCTGAAGTCTAACCCAGTAAAAAGCAGAAAGCACATCTAAAACATCATTAGGAATATCAAATATTTCATTTTTCTGATTTGTCGCTTTATGATTTTTTTGGTCATATTTTGTAAATCTTTCCCTTTTATAACCGCCTTCTTTTATGCTTTGCTTAAATGCTAATGAATAAAAACGGTTTATATCAACCCACGATTCATTAGTATCCCTTACTTTATAAAATATATCAAAAAACGGGGCTGATTTCGCTTCAGAGTAAATATGATACGCTTTCGTACCATTATAATCTAAAATATTTTTCACTTCAAGCGTTCCGTATCCTACTTTGATAAATTGCCAGCTTACATCAAAAACTAATTTTTCTCCTACAATAAGCGTATTGCCGTTTATAAAAGAATAATTGACATACAAGAAAAGAGATATTAATAATAACTTACTTTTTTTCATTTTCATTTTTTATAATCCATTCTGCGGCATCTAAAATATCTTTAGCAACGTAATCCGCACCTTTCACATTTTCCCCCTGCCCGCTCAAAACAAGAACTGATTTTATATTGATATTTTTTGCTAAATCTATATCACATTGTTTATCACCAACAACATAAGACTCTTTTAAATCAATATTGAGGTCCCTTTTTGCTGCATAAAGCATCCTCGGTTTGGGCTTTCTGCAAAAACATTCTTCATCAGGATGGTGAGGACATACATAAACAGTATTTACATATGCATTGTTTTCTTTAAGTTTATTTACCAACACTTCATTCACTTCTTTTACATCATTCAATGTAAAATAACCCCTGGCAATACCGGATTGGTTTGTAACAATTATTATTTTAAATTCTGAATCGTTTAACAATTTTATTGCAGACGCGGATTTTTCAAATATCCTGAGATCCTTAACGTTTGATAGATAATGTACATCTTCATTTATTGTCCCATCCCTGTCAAAAAATACCGCTTTACTTTTATAAAATGTCAATGCCATTAAGAAAAATGCGGTTATTTTTACCTCTGAGTCCCCATATACATGTTCCGTCAAACCTGTAATCATAAATCCTAAAATACCAAGCAAGCAGCCAATCACAAAATACTTTTCGAAATTATTGATATATTTTGCTTTTCTTATTCCGTAATAGAAATAAAATCCAAACACGCTTAAAAATATAATTAATCCTAATATTCCGCGTTCTACCGATATATGCAAATATGTATTGTGTAAATGTGAAAGTTTATAATACTCTTTATCTAAGCCCAATTTCTCGTAATATTCTGGAAATATTGTTTTAATATTTTTCATTCCGGTTCCGAATATCGGATAATCCTTTAAAATTGCAACAGAAGTTTTCCACATATTAATACGTATCGGATCCTTAAAATCAATTGCTCTTTTTATAATATTTCCTCTTTTTGGGAGAAAAACACTTGAAAATGCTATAAGAATTAACGGTATAAGCAAATAACTAAGATTTATGTTTTTTTTGCGTCTAATCAATATGAAGAACATAATTATAAAAATAATCACAGTAGCAATCCATGCCATTCTAACATAACTTAAAACAATTCCGGAAACAATAAGTCCTATAATAAAATAATAAATTATTCTTTTTTTCGAATATATTAAAAAAGATACGCCAATCGGTAAAGCCATAAGGAGTCCTTCCGCATATGTATGCATCCAAGAACGGGTTCCATGCGCACGAAAGTTGAACATACTGATAAGATTTGCAGTCTTACCGTAAATAACATTATCATATAAGTTTTGGCCACTAAAATACTGCCATAATCCTAATAACCCGGTCAATGCTGAAGATATCAAAAAGAAATACGCTATCTTTTTTACATGTTGAAAATCCTTAACATTTATTGCAATAATAAAGAAAACTATAAAAAGTAATTCAGAATTCATACCTTTCATGCTTTTGAAAAAGTTTAAACCGAATATCGAAAAAACAACTGTGATAATTAAAAATATTGAAATCGGATAATTTAACGGTGTGTAGAAATTCTCAGATTTTTTTATAATAATCTTTATAATCCATACCAACAATAATACCACCCAGACAATATTAGTTGCTGCTATAGAAATAGGTAATACAAAAGCAAATACAATTAAACCGTAATATAGGATAAAATCCAGTTTCTTAACCAAGTTTTTTCTCCAAATGATTAGTTAGTTCATCTTTTTCCTTTATTTCAAGTCTTACATCAAGAACGTAACATGGAAAATCTTCGGGCAATCGGGTTACATCTTTAGCCGTCGTTATTACCACTGCCTGAAATTCCGCAGCATCACTGTAAAATCTTCTTATATCCTTGTCTTTAAAAAAGTAATGGTCTGGATATTTTCTATGAAAAAGAAGATTCAATTCCAATTCTTTGATTGTCTTTTCAAAATCTTCCGGAACCGCAATTCCCGATATTGCAATAATATTTTTTTCATGTAATTTCTTTAAATCTACTTTATTCCTGTTTCTATCAAAAATATCTTTTTTGAAATACGCATGAAAAATATGTGCATTTTTATTATAAATTTTTATGGTATTTTCTATTTCAAGAATTTTTTCATCAGACACCTTATCGCACCTGGTAATTAAGATAATATCCGCCCTTGATAAACCATTAACCGGTTCTCTTAAATATCCTGCAGGTAAAAGCAAAAAATCACCAAAAGGATTTAACGCATTAATGCACACTAAATCAATATTTCTATAAAGACCAAGATGCTGGAAACCATCATCCAATATTATCGTATCAACTCCGAATTTTTCTATTGAAAAAAGTCCTGCTTTATATCTATCTTTGCCGATAACCACGGGAATACCTTTAAGAGACCTTGCTACAAGATATGCTTCATCACCGGATATTTTTGGACCAACAAATATTCTTTTCCCATCGCTTACAACTATCGGATTTTTACTTATTATTTTTGATTTATACCCTCTGGACACCACACAGGTGTTTCTTTTTGCCAATAATTCCGCCAGATATATTACCATCGGTGTCTTTCCTGTTCCACCAACCGTAATATTGCCTACGGATATTACCCTGCAGTTCAGTTTCTTTTGTTTTGCTTTTCTTATTAATTGTGAAATGTTAAAGAACAAAAGATAAACATAAGAAAGCGGTTTAAGAAATTTTAACGGTTTCATATTTTTTTATATACCTTTTCGTAAATCCGTGATAAAAACTGGTTCGAATAAATAACCATACGTTTTTTTAACCAATTTTCGGGACCTCTCGCATCAATTCTTTTCAATAAATACGGATTCTGATTAACATTATTTAGTCCGATATTTAGAGTAAGCCCACATAAAAACCCGGTAGATTTTAATACATCAATATATAAGTCATCATATTCACCGTAAGGATAACAAAAATATTTCGACTCCTTTTTCAGATTTTCTTTAATAATATTTTTTGAAATCAGAATATCCCCGGCAAGTTTTTCTTTTAATGGCCTCATTAAAAAATATCTTGGATGACTATGAGTATGCGATTCAAAACTGATTATTTTAGAGTCCTGCATTTCCCGTATCATATTCCAATCCAGATGCCCTAATAGACCGACCTGTGATGTTGTTAAAAATATGGTTGCATTAATATTATACTTCTTTAAAATTGGGAATGCTTCCGTATAGTTATCAGAATACCCGTCATCAAAAGTTAAATGAACAGTTTTTTCCGGCAATTCCTTTTTTCCTATAATATGATTATAAACCTCATCAAGCGTGGCAAAATAATATTTTTTGCTAATAAGCAATCTAACATTTTCTTCAAATGTTTTAGGTGTTATTATACCATTTTTATTTATATTATGATAACAGATTATTAATGATGCCATAATTTTCTTTTAATTTCTCAAAAACTTCCTCAACCGACAATTTATCCAAATCTCCTTGTATATACTTATGAATATCAGACCCGGGTGGCGTCCAATTTATCGGATTTGTTCTTTTGCCATAAATTATGAACGTTGGTGTTTGTTGACTTACCGCTATATGTCCGGGTGCGGAAGAAGTACCAATATGCAACTTAACATTTTTTATCAACGCTGTCAAGTCAAGGAGCCCGGTATTAAAAGAAAGGATGTGCTGCTTTTTACATAAATTCATTGTGTTTTTTACATAATCAATCTCGTTGGGCGCATAAATAAAAATTACTTTTGCATTTAACTTCTCCGAAATCATATCTGCAAGTTTTGCAAACTTTTCACTTTGCCAGCTTTTATAATCCCTTTTACTTGTTACATCAAAAGAAATCAACAAATCTTTTTGACTAATATTGTTTTGTTCAAAAAAACTAAAAACCTTTTCTTCATTTTTAATATTATAATTTAAATCCAAATTAATTCCATCTTTTTTTAAATCTAGCAAATCCAGCATACTAAGCCGGTCATTGACAGTATAACCTTGCGCCGAATACTTTGGCATAATATTATAACACCAAAACCCCCATGGCCTATAAAAAGCAATCCGTTTTTTAGCCCCTGACTTAAAAGTGTAATAACCTGAAATTGCGCAGTTCATAAAATCTATTACTACATCAAACTTATATTCCTTAAGTTTCTTTACTGTATCCTTATCCATTAAAATAATACCGGACAGATAACTATTATTTTTTAAAATATCTTCGGACGTTTTTTGAGTAAGGAAATATATCTGGCTTTCTGGCTTATTTTTTTTTATAGCCCTAATAAGCGGTGTTGTAAGTAAAACATCGCCTATCGCCCGTAAAACAATAATCAATATTTTCACACTACTCTTTCCTTTTTCAGCCATTAAAATTTCTGAAAAATTAGGTTTTTTCAGAATTCTATCCCCTATCTCTTATTTCTTTCAATTTCAATAACGATACAAACTCATTATAGGAATCCATCGTTGCAACTGTAAAACCCGTAAAACCATCCAAAAAACCGAATTTGAAAATATAAAGTTTGAAAAATTTTATCAAAGACTGTAATAATATAAATTTTGATTTTTTGTTCTTACTGAACCAATATTCCCCTTTTCTTGATGTATAAAAATTAGATTTTTTAAGCATATCCGAAATATCGCTATATGGATAATGCAACAAAGGAGATTCTAACTTTCTGACTTTCCCCTCAACATTAATCCGTTCATGAACGTGTTTGCAAGGAAATTTTGCAAAACCATTTCTAAAAAGCCGTAATTGATAATCTGGATATTTACCGCCGTATTTTAAAAATTTTCCAAAATAATGATTTTTTCTCGGAATAAAATAACCCTTGATTTCATTATCTTCAATTTGGACTATTGATAAAATTTCCTTCTTTAAATTACCGGACACAACCTCATCAGGATCTAGATATAATATCCAGCTATTCTTGCATTGTTCAATTCCAAATTGTTTATTGACGTTGAGATTGGGATTATTATCGCAGCTAAAAACATTTTTGGTATATCTATTAACTATTTCCGCTGTTTTATCCGTGGACTCGCAATCAACAAATATTATTTCATCCACCCATTTTACGCTCTCAAGACATCTTTCTATATTTCTTTCTTCGTTATGTCCTATAATGGAAACGGATATCATATCATCTCCCAATATACATGCTCAGTATTTTCAATCATTCTATCCTTAGAAAATTCTTTTGCTTTTATTTTATTTAATTCTGAAAATCTATTCAATAGATTTCTGTCCTTAACTAATTTCATCACTGCTTCGTATATCTGAGCGGGATTATCGGGTAAAACCTGAAAACCATTTATATTTTCTGCTATTAACTCGGGTACACCGCCTACATTTGTTGCAATAATAGGCAATCCCACTGCCATTGCGTCTATTAACGAGGTACAAAGCCCTTCCGTATATGAAGATAAAACAAAAATATCAAATATTGAAAGGATTTGCGGAATATCATTTCTAAAACCGGTAAATATTATTGAATCCGATAAATTCAGTTTTTTTGCATATTCTTTCAATTCCTTTTCCAAACATCCTTTCCCGACAATAAAAAATACTGCATCCGGAATACTTTTCTTAATTAACGACGCTGCCTGTATAAAACCCTTGTGATTCTTATGATAATCCAAACTGCCGACAGTACCGATGATGGTATTTCCTTCTTTCACATTAAATTCTTTATACAAATAATCTGTTGAAATATTTTCAAATCTATTTAAATCAATACCGGAAAAAACAACTGAAATTCTATTTTCTGGAATTCCATCTTTAACTAAAACTTCTTTTACTTTATTGGAAATAGCAATAATTTTATCTACGCTCCCGTATTTCCATTTGTTATTTATATTAAATTCCACTCTTCTGGTACAAACAAGTTTTGTCTTTTGGTCTGAAAGCATTGATGCAATTAGTCCTATTGTATGTGCATGAGCAGAATGCAGATGTATAATATCCGGTTTAATATCTTCAATAATTCTTTTCGTCTTAAATATTGCAAAAGGATCTATTTCAAATAATATTTTAAAACCAATTGTATTATAATCATTTTCCTTTAATCTTTTATGCAATTCGCTGTTCGGTTGGCAAATAATAAAATTTCTATAACCTTTTTTTGAAAGCCCTTCCACAAGCCAAAAAAGCTGTTGTTGCCCGCCGCGCCAGGTTTTTTCAAAGTCAATGTGTAATATCGTTAATTGCTTCATTATAAACCTTCTCAGTTTTCAAAATGTATTTTTTTATATTATATTTTTCCTTAACAGTTTCTTTGTTTCTCTCTCCGACAATTTTTATTTTTGCCGGATTTTCCAAAAATAACAAAACATTTTTAGCCAGAGATTCCGGACTATTCGGTTCCGATATAAACTCTTTATCAAGTATTTCGGGGATACACCCTACGGATGTCGCAACAACCGGTTTACCGCAACTCATCCATTCAAAAAGCACGCGGCTGACAGCTTCGCTACCGACCGATGCAATTACACCTATCGTACATCCTGACATAAACTTGTAAATATCATCTATATACCCTTCAAATTGGATATGCGCTTCTATATTTAGTTTACTCGCAACTAATTTAAGTTCATTGTATTTTATATTTTCTTCTTTACCGGCTATCAGAAATTTCAAATTTGAATATTTTTTTAATAATATTGCTGCTGCTTCCAAAAAATATTTATGACCTTTCACCGGATCCAAACGACCTAACATCCCGATAGTGGGACATTCGGGAACCGAATATTCCGATATATCTGGAATTTTAATACCCTGATATATTGTAGTAATCAGCTTTGGAGTAATTTCAATTTTATCATATTTGTTTTTTATAGATTCCGATGCCGTTATAATTTTTTGGGTCCTGTCCAAGATAAAACTCTTCTTCGGCTGCATATCATCCGATTTTGTCCTTATAATAGCAAATTTCCTATTAGAAAACAAAGAAACCATATATGCCAAAAAATGCCCCTTACCCGTATGTGCGTTGATAATCTCAATATTTTCATTTTTAATAATATTTTTTAATCTCAAAACGCTACTTAAAACGAAAGGATTTTTCCTTGAACATATCTCATAAGTAATAAAATTATTTTCTCTTGCCAACTTTAACGGTAATCCACCCTTTACACCTGCAAAAAAGATTTTATGTCCTTTTTCATAAAGCCCTTTTGAGGACTCTATCGCATAACTGGTTACTCCGCTGTACCATGGTATATCAATTATATTTAGAATATTCATAGAAAATGATTACTCAGATTTTAACGTCGGATTACAGTGATTAAAAAAATTATAAAACTCTATTTTAATCATTATAACCGTCTTTATTTTCATAAAATTTTCTTATACATTCAAAAACTTCACTAACACTAATTTCTTTCATACACTTAAAATGTTTTTTCGGACATTTTTTCGGGCCATGTTTGCCGCAAGGACGACAAGAAATATTTTTCTCTATTACAACCGCTTTTTCCGAAAAAGGGAAAAAACCTAATTTCTTTACTGTCGGTCCGAAAATTGCCACTGTCGGAACATCTAAAACCGCTGCGATATGCATAGCACCTGAATCATTGGTTATAAAAACCTTGCACTTTTTAATAAGTGCCGATAATTGTTTTAATGTTGTTTTGCCGGCTAAATTAATCGGCTTTTCTTTCATATTGTTTTCAACCTCTCTTGCTACACCAATATCATTATCACTGCCAAAAATTATTATCTTTGCACCGAACATTTTTATAATTCTATCGGATAATTCTGCATATCTTTCCGGAAGCCATCTTTTAGTCGCCCATACACTACCCGGATTAATACCGAAGATTTTATCTTGCCTATTCAGAATTGATTCTGCATACTTTTCATCTTCCTTGCCGATATATATTTGTGTCTTCTCATTTCCAGATATAATATCAAAATATTGCATTAAATCCAAGTGTCTTTCAAGTTGATGTTTATTTTTATTAAAAGTAATCCAATCTGTAAAGAAAAATTTTCCCGCACTATTAGAAAAACCGACTCTCTTAGGAATATTAGATATATATGCTATCAATCCTGATTTAAAAGATGGATGCGGAACCAGAACAACATCAAATTTTTTTGCCTTTAATTCTCTTGATAATCTAAATAAACTGAAAATACCCTTGTCCTTACCTTTTTTATCATAAACGATAATTTCGCTAATATCGGGGTGTCCTTCAAGTATGTTTTTAGTTGCCGGTATACACAAAACCGATATCTCTGATTTTAAGTTCTTTTTTATTGCCTGAATTAAAGGTAATGTTAAAACAACATCACCTAAAAAAGCCGTCTGAATAATTAGAGTCTTCATTCTTTCCCCGTGCCAGAGCCCAATGCCAGTATCTCAAATCAATAAATCAGATTGTGTTGTAATTTCATCTATTGCGATTTTAAGTTCTTTTGATTTGTTTTCTATATTGTCACTTTCTTTGACATATATCGGTTTACCGTGACATACAGAAATTTTATTAAATGGAAAAGGTATGTGAAATTCGTCCCAATGCCTTATTATATATTTTCTTTTTATGCTGCAAGCAACAGGAATTATCGGCAATCCCGATTTCTGGGCAGTAATAATCACACCCGGTTGCACTGTTTTTTGGGGACCACGAGGTCCATCCGGGGTAAAGGCGACCGAATTACCTTTTTTTGCAACTTCAATTAAAAAAAATAAAGATTCAACACCACCTTTTGATGTTGAACCTCTTATGCTTCTGTATCCGAATTTTTCCGTAATTTTTGCTATTAGCTCTCCGTCTTTTGATTTGCTTATTAAAACACTTACACCTTCATGCTTATGCGACCATACCAAAAAAATCTGCCTGCCATGCCAAAAAGCGTAAATTATCGGCTTTTTATTTTTTCTTAATTCTTCATACTCCCCTGAATCCTTAACAACAATCTTTGAAGTTTTTCCGATTAGCCATATATAAAAAAAACCTATCTCAATTAATATTTTACCTAATAAATTCATCCTACCACTTTACCCCGCTCCAAAATGTAGTAAGTAGTTTTTTCTGAAATAATAATATATTTAATAAGCATTATATATCTACATTTTGGGGCGTGGTTTATTTCTTTTTCCTTAGCAACCAATTACATGCAAAAAACTTGGTATATTCCGGCGAAATTTTATTGTACTCAAACCTGACACCTATTTTTGAAAAATCCATTGATTTTAATATTTTATAATTCTCAAATATTTTTGGAGGTTCAATTTCCAGCGGTTCTACTATCTCGCAGTGTTCTTTTTCTGCTTCTATTTCTATAAGTTTAATTGTGAAGCATTTTGCAACATCCAGCCCATCACTTAATGATGACTTAATAATTTCATTTTTTTCCAATAATTCAACATCTTTTCCAAGTGTAACGGTAAAAAGAGAAACAGCAATTGATTTTCCTAAATCAAAATAACCGCGAAATACATCCGGCTTAAAAGAATCGTAAACAGTTGCAGGTTTGATATTTTTCTGAATTTCATTCAGTTTCTCAGAAAGCAAATCTTCGGAAATATCGAACTTTTGCTTCTTAAGATCTCTAAAAATATAACCCTGTCTGAGATTAATTTTAAAGTTTTTTATTAACTTCATAATTAGGTTATTATATCAGAAAAAGGCAGGTTTTTCAAGAAAAATGCTTTTGATTACACGGATTTCTAACATCGATTACACCAGTGATTGTTAGGTTTTTTAACAATCACTATTTAACGGTTCTTCTTTTTTCCCATTCGTAGACGATAGGGGCAGCAACGAATATCGTGGAATAAGAACCGATTATTACACCAAATAGAAGGGCAAGGGCAAAGTCGTGTATCACTTCGCCACCTAAGAAGAAAAGTGAGGTTAAAACCAAAAAAACTGTTAATGAGGTGATGATTGTACGCGAGAGAGTTTCGTTGACAGAACGGTTTATCAAATCAAATAGTGATTCTTTTCTGTATAATCTTATATTTTCCCTCATTCTGTCAAATATTACTATTGTATCATTGATTGAATAACCGGCTAATGTCAAAAGTGCAGCAACTATTGTAATTGAAATTTCTCTGTTTAAAATAGAAAAAAGTCCGATTGTTATAAATACATCGTGAACTAAAGCTAATACACCTGCAACCCCCCATATTCCTGATTTGAATCTGAAAGCGACATAAATAATTATTCCGACAAACGACCAAAAAAGTGCGAAAAATGCCTGATTAATCAAATGTTTACCTATTGTGGGACCTACATATTCCGCTCTTTCAAGTTCAAAAGGATTTTGTGGTAATTCTTTTACGAATATATCCTGAATTTTTTGGGTTATTCCTTCATCTGTTCCTTTTTTTATTCTTATTATTACCGAATGTTGTTGCGGGAAATCCTGAAGTTCAGCCGCAATGCCGTTATTGGAAAGAATATTCCTAATATCAGCAAGTTTTATTGATTGATTGAATTTCAACTGTATTAATGTACCACCGGAAAAATCAATTCCGAAATTCAATCCTTTATGAAAAAATATTGAAAATACCGAAATCAAGAGAAGTGCTCCTGAAATTATAAAAAAAGGTTTCCTTTTGCCTACGAAATCAAAATTAGTTTTTTTGAATAATTCTATCATGTTTTTAGCTCCT
>DMMW01000058.1:4063-5591 GCA_003452965.1 Elusimicrobiota bacterium | reverse complement strand
TTATATTGATAGCTTTTCTACTTGTCTGCCAGAAAGCCAAACATCGTATATCTGATGTGTTACGATTATCGACGTATACATTGACGTTATTATTCCAAGTGTAAGTGTTACTGCGAAACCCTTTATTGGTCCTGTTCCAAATTGGAATAGAAAAGCTGCAGCTATAAGCGTAGTTAAATTTGAATCTATAATAGCTGAAAATGCTTTTTCATAACCAAGATCTATTGAGACTCTTACCGTTTTGCCGTTTCTTATTTCTTCTCTGATTCTTTCAAGTATAAGTACATTTGCATCTACAGCCATGCCTATGGTTAAAATTATGCCTGCAATACCAGGCAAAGTAAGTGTAGCGTGAAAAATCGCCATCATGCCAAGTAGTACAACTAAATTTAATATTAATGCAGAATTTGCTATCAAACCCGACGTTTTATAATAGAAAAACATATAACTTACAACTAATAATAGCCCTACTAAACAAGCGACCAAACCCGCCTTAACCGAATCCCGTCCAAGTGAAGGTCCGACTGTTCTATTCTCTATAATTCTTACAGGTGCAGGCAAAGCACCGGCACGAAGAACTATAGCAAGGCCTGAAGCTTCTTCAGCGGAAAAATTGCCTTCTATTATAGCATGCCCATCAGGAATTCTGCTTCGTATTACTGGGGCTGACTGAACTATGCCATCAAGTACGATTGCAAGTCGTTTGTCTATATTTGCACCGGTAACCGATGCAAATATTCTTGCTCCATCCGGATTGAAATCCAACCCTACATACGGCATATTGTATTGACCGCCGA
Organism: Elusimicrobiota bacterium; assembly: GCA_003452965.1. Classification (GTDB taxonomy): domain Bacteria; phylum Elusimicrobiota; class UBA8919; order UBA8919; family UBA8919; genus UBA9627. Next base: position 4,794 of record DMMW01000058.1, on the reverse strand, counting down.
TTTTCATTTTTGCATCAGTTAAATAAGCGCCGGTAATTTGTGAGGTTGTTGTAACTAAAAAATACCCTTCTTCTTTGCCCGGTAAAATAGTATAACCTTTTGGTATCAAGTCAACAAATTCTTTTTTAGGCTTATTATTTTCATCATAGACATTGTTTAATTGAATACCCATTTCTCTTGCTTTTGCCAAAACTTTTTCAATTGCACCAGTATCATCAACAAGACGAAATTCTAAAAGTGCGGTTTTGCCTATTAAGTCAATCGCTGCTTTTGGATCCTTTATTCCAGGTAACTGAACAACAATCCATTTCTCACCTTGTTTAGCAATAAACGGTTCGGATACACCGAATTGGTCTATCCTATTTCTTATAATTTCTATTGCGCGGGTCAAGGCATCCTGAATATTTGTGTCTTTTTCTATTTTTGTATCATCAATTTCCAAAACAAGATGAATTCCACCCTGTAAATCCAAACCTAGATTTAAAATCTTGTTAACTATTTTTTCTTTTGTTTGTTGCGCTTTTAATTTTTCTTCAGGTGTCATTCTATACCATAAAAAAGTGGGCCATAACACGTAAATTGAACCTAACAATACCGCCCAAAAAATAAGCCATTTAAATTTTTTTAAATCCATTTTTCGCTCCAATTTAAAATTTTTTCAAAATTTTAGCACTCAGAATACAGTACACCGTATACAGTTAAAAAAATGGTTTTGATTTTACTGCATCCTG
>DMMW01000058.1:0-3904 GCA_003452965.1 Elusimicrobiota bacterium | reverse complement strand
TATCCTGCCTTTAGAATAGTTTTGTTTCGTTTATATATAAATCAAAATCTGTTTTTAAATATTCGGCTGCTTTCTTACATATCAGCATTCTACTTAGAAATATTTCAAAATACTCCATTACCTGCGAAATTTTTGTATCAATAGTAAGTTCAAGAGAAATTTTTTTCTTTACTGAATCCACTCTCAAAAATGAACGCTCTACCGCATAATTAACTCTATCATGTATATCCATAGCTATTAATTGCGGATTTCTGACCCTATTCCTGTGAACATCTGCTTTATCGGCAAGTATTAAAGCTGCTGCAACAGGATTAACCGGCTCACCTACAGGTTCTTCATGATTGCCAATTGCACCCGTAATTATCGCAATATTTTCGGGCGGCATACCTAATTTGTCAAGTATGTCCATTGCAATTAATGCGCTAGCCGCTATGTGATCAGTGCGGTTAACAACATTACCAATATCGTGTAAATATCCTGCAATAGAAGCCAGTTCAGGAAGCGGTTTCTTGTAATTTAAATGAACCAATATATTTCTTGAAAGACTAGCAACAATATCCGCATGTCTGAATCCATGCTCGGTATAACCTATGGCACCAAGATATTCATTAGCTGCTTCTAAGAAGGAAATTACTTGAGCATCAGTTTTTACTTTTTCTAAAGTAACTTCACTCATTTGTTTTCAATTACAGGTACATTTTGTGCGTTTTCATTTACAACGGCTGAAATCGCCGATTTTAGTATCTGCACATTAACATTTTCTGATATTTTCAATTTTACTATATTACCTTGAATATCCTGAACATTACCATAAATTCCGCTCAGAGTAATTACTCTGTCACCTTTTTTAAGGTTGTTCAGCATTTTTTGATGTTCTTTCTGCTTTTTCGCTTGCGGTCTTATCAGCAAAAAATAAAATACAACAAAAATAAGAATGATTGGTAACAACGATGAAAACATTGAAGCTCCCTGGGCTGCATTTGGTGGCATAATTTCCCCTCCTATATAATGACCACGGGGATTAAATCCCTGTAATCGCTTTTAAAAATCACTGTAATCCTTGATATTTTTTTAAAAACTCTTTTTTTGTTTCTTTGAACTTTCCTTCACTAATACTATTTCTGATGGTTTCTGTTAATTTTAGCATAAAATTTAAATTATGTAAAGAGTTTAATTGCAAACCTAAAAATTCTTCTGCCCGGAATAAATGACTTAAATATGCCTTTGTAAAATTCTTACATGTGTAACAATCGCATTCGGAATCTAACGGTGAAAAATCATTTTTATACCTTGCATTTTTTAGGTTTACTTTCCCTGCCGAAGTCAATGCCTGCCCGTTTCTTGCATTCCTTGTAGGCAAAACACAGTCAAACATATCAATTCCCTGTTCTATACACAATAGTAAATCTTCCGGTGTTCCTACACCCATCAAGTATCTCGGCTTATATTCAGGAAGAAACTTTTCCGTTTCAGAAACCATTTCGTACATTCGCTCGCTCGGCTCACCGACAGAAAGTCCGCCTATTGCATATCCGTCAAACCCGATTTCAACTGTTGACTCTGCAGAAAATTTCCTTAAATCCTTGTAAGTTGAACCCTGAATAATCCCAAATAATAGACGATTATTATTTAAATTTAGTTCATTATATTTTACTTTGCTTCTTTTTGCCCAACGTAGAGTTAATTCTGCGGATGCTTTGACATAATCATGTTCAACTGGATATTCGACACATTCATCTAAGACCATTATAACATCAGAACCTAAAACATCTTGAATCTCAATTACTTTTTCCGGTGTAAAAAAATGTTTTGAACCATCAATATGCGACCTGAATTCAACCCCCTGTTCAGAAATTTTTCTCAAATCATTCATTGAGAAAACCTGAAAACCGCCGGAATCGGTCAATATAGGCAAAGACCAATTAATAAACTTATGTAGCCCGCCGGCTTGTTTTATTATGTCCATACCCGGCCGTAAATATAAATGATAGGTATTCGCCAAAATTATCTTCGCACCCATCTTTATAAGATCAGAAGGAAAAATCGCTTTTACCGTACCCTGTGTTCCAACAGGCATAAAACACGGTGTCTCAATATCACCATGCGAAGTATGTAAGATTCCTAAACGGGATTTACCGTCTTTTTTTAATAATTCAAAATGTTTAATTACCATCAGAGATTAGTGTATAGCTTGCCCACCAGTAGTTCAGTGGATGTCGTATAGTTTACCCGATAGAGTATCAGTGGCGGAAGTGGCGGGGGGTGTGAGCTAGAATCGGAATTTAAATTTTATAAAAGATTAATTCTTAATGCTTTACAGTCAATTCCACGCACTATCCCACCATCACACTATCACACCATCTCACTATTTTATAGGAATTTATTTTTATTTATATAAAGCACAAACATACACTTAAAATAATTTGCAGCTTTCTTTAATTGCAACATCCTTTCAAGAAAGGTTTCAAAATATTCGCCTATATCTATTATTTTTGTATTGATAGTCAATTCCAATGAAACTGTTTTTGACTTGGCATCAACCCGCAGAAAAGAATTTGTGCAGGCAAGATTAACCCGTGTATGCTCATCTAATCCGGTTCTTTTTTCTGTTCTTACCCGTGTATGGTGCACGTCCGTTTTATCGCCCAAAATTACCGCAGCGGTAAGTTCCGAACCCGGTACTATATCTTTTTCTTCATGCGAACCGATAGCGGTAACTATTTTAATAATTTCGCTATCTTTCATGTTCATCCGTTGTAAAAATCTTTTTGCAAGAAGAGCTCCCGACAATGTATGTTGATGCATTTCTATAGAATTTCCTATATCGTGGAGATACCCGGCAATCTGCGCCAATTCAACATCCCTTTTTGGAAAATTTAAATAAGCCAAAACATTACCAGCTATATTGGACGTAAGTTTAGCGTGTCTTAATCCATGCTCTTTATATCCTATTGCGGCAAAATTCTTATCAGCAGCATCAAGGAAAATCTTTACATAACTGTCTTTTTTAATTTCAGTAATCGTTATATTACCCATAATATTAAAGGAATTAAGACTAACGTCATAATTAAACCTACGGCAATCATAGATGATGCAAATTCATAATCTGCATTATATTTTCTGGTATATATATATGAACTTACAGCAGACGGCATGGAACTTGAAAGCAAACATACCGCTCTTGTGACACCCGAGATTTTTAATATTTCACAAAATAAAATTGCAACCAAAAAACCGCCAACCATACGTGCAGAGACTCCAATAAATATTTTCTTAAGCATATCCTTATTTACCGGTTTTATCTGATATCCCACCAAACAAAGCATAATCGGAAGCGTAATAACATTTAAAATTTTACTGAAACTATCTAAATACGACGGCACATAAATATTATTTAAACTCATTAAGATACCCAGAAAAGCGGCATACACCATCGGCAATCTGAATATCTCTATAATAGAACCGCTTAAAATCCAAAGCCCTATACTATTATATAATAATGTCTGAAAAATATTATACATTATTCCGTAATAAATGCCTTTTTCACCAAAAAATATGGCATTAAGCGGGATTGCGAGATAAGCGGAATTCATAAAAATAATCGGAACTGCGATATTCCTGAATTTTAAAGAAAATGTTTTTGAATATATAACTGCAAAAATTGCTCCAAAAAAAAGAACAATTATAACAATATAAATGATATTTAAAGAATTACTTAGATATCCTTTAAACGAGGTACCCCACATATTGAAAAAAGTAAAAATAGGAAATAAAAAATAAATCGCAAATATAACAAAATATTTTATAAATGTTTCTTCCCAACCAAACTTGAATTTTGTAAAAATATATCCTATTAAAATATAAGGTAATACTTTTAAAACAAGATTAAATAAAATATCCATAT
>DMMW01000019.1:29818-48812 GCA_003452965.1 Elusimicrobiota bacterium | reverse complement strand
TTTAAAATGTTGGAGGTAAGAATAATGAAAAGAATATTTTTAGTAATGTTGGTACTAATAGGGTTAATCTCTATTGGGATAATGTGGGCAGTGAGCACGGGGACAGTGAAAAATGTAGCATCAGATGAAAATGCAAGTATTAAGAAAAAAGATGAATTAAGAAAAAAACTACCAGTGTTGATAGATAAGCTAAAAATAGCTAAAGGAAAAGATAAAATATTAATAATACGTGATCTCGGCTATTCTGAAGATGAAAGGGCTATACCTTTGCTAATTGGGATAATAAAAGATAAAGGAGAAGATATTAAAAACAAAAGAGAATCAATTACAGCTTTGGCTAATATGAAAGAAAAAAAACAATTCATACCTGTACTTAAAGAAGCATTTAAGGATGATAAATTAAAGGTGATATCTGGTTATACTTTATGTGTATTAGAAGAAAATGAAAACACCTTACCTTTTTTGGAACAATATGCAAAAGATGGACATCCAGAAGTATTATTTTATAAAGATAGTAACAACAAAAAAAAGTATTTTAACGAAAATCAAGCAAAAGAAATATACATAAATATGCTGTATACTAAAAATGATGATATCAATGCCAGAGTAGCAACATACTTATTAGATATGGGCGAAAATGATAAAGCAAGACAAGTTGTTTTTAAAATTGCAAAAGACACAAAAACAATTGGAAGTGAAAGAGGAAGAATAATGACATATGTAATTTATGTATTAGAAAAAATTGGAGATAAGGAATCGATAGATGTATTGTATGAAATATTGACTAATGAAAATTCACGTTTAATTAAAGATCAAGCAGAGATGGCTTTGTCTAAATTAAATAGGCAAGATTTAATTGGACAATATAAATTAAATGAGATACAGAAAAAATAGGAACAGTTATGAAATGTTTTAAAAACACTAAAAAAATAATATTTATTTTATCTATATTTTTTGTAAATTTATCCTATCTCTGTACTTATGAAAGAGACAAATCTTTGGAATATGTAGATAGCTGGTGGAATTCAGATTTAGATGATGATGGGATACGCGAACATATTAATCCATTATATGACGAATTTTACAATTCTGGTGGAGACTGTGCAAATTTTGGATCACAAGTATTAATTGCAGGTGGAATTTGGTTTGGAAGTGATGGGGTTCAGAAAGGTGGAACTATAGCCCTTGCAGAAAGTCTACGAACAAACTTAATAATAAAACATAGTGCAAAAAAACATTCCACTTTAAACGGAAATATACAAAGAGCGGATATAGTATTTTGGACAAACCATGATACAAATCCTGATGCTGATCATACTATGGAAATTAGAACACGATTAACCAATAACATATATGTATCTGCACACGATACTGACAGACATGGTGTAAACGCCGAAGATGATCCATATGTTTTTCTTAGTGTTTATGGAACACCTGTTTTAGCATTTTTACAAATACCGGATTCTCCAATTATTCAGCAAGTTCTTTTGATACAAAATGGTGATGTTAAATACCATGCTTACTATAATCATTCTAGTAATCAAAAAGTTATTAATATTAATAAACTAGTAGGTGCTGGTGAGATAAAATTAAAAGTGATATTTGATACACCAATGAAAACTGATTCAAATCAAATATCGTTTAGTAAATTACCTTATACTGTAAAGAATTTTACACCCGATGGTGGAACGAACGGTTGGACAGCAACATTTTATTCAAATGACACATGGAATGGAAAATATACAATTCCAGCTAATACAGGTTCTGAATATGATGGGGAAAATTATATAAGCATATTTGCTCGTGGACTTGATAATTCACCAATTGATTCTGATGAGGACTTGTCAGCGTATGACCGAAACTCCACAAATCCCGATACAAATCACTCTTTTACCATAGACACGACACCACCCGAAAAATGGAAAGGGATATTAGATAATGTGGACAAGGAAACAAATCCCGGGAATTTGATATTAGCAAAAGAGCAAGGTAGTAGTAATTTTGGTCATGTATACACATGTGATGCACTACCTGAAACAGATGGATTTTATAAGATATATTTCGGTGGCAATCCACTAATAAGTATAGTAGACGGTCAACTTAGAATAGAAACACATTACAGAGGTTCTGGTGATTATGATTCGGTTTCATATTACAAATACCTTTGGAATGAACCTTTATGTGATACTGAGGATTTTACTGTAGAATACAAACTAAATGTTGAACGTTTTACAGATTATAGTAATTTGTGGTTTAGGAGTGCGTATTACTATGGCGCGAGCAAGATAACGTATTATTGGGATGATTATAGCGGTTATGAAGTATGGCTTAATAATGAAATATTAAATTTTAATTTTATGGGATATCATATCTATAGATTAGTTTTTAAAAAAGGCGGTAGTCTTATGACTGACACTCAAATTGATTATTACATCGATGGAGAATTAAAAGCAACATATTCCGCTGACAGTGGAAATGGTTTCGAGATTGCATGCAATGAGAATGTGACTATGTTATTGGATTACTTTGCCTACACACAGGGAGCATACGCACCAAATGAAAAACCCGTATTTAGGGGAGGAGATTATGTAAGTCCCGGGACTTACACTTCAGAAATAGAAGATAAAGGACAGATAGTAAACTGGGATAAAATAAGTTGGGTATCGGAATGTCCTGCAGGCACTTCAGTAACATGGCAAACGAGGACAAGCAGTGATAATATAACTTGGTCAGATTGGTCACAGGAATATACAAATTCATCTGGTAACGATATAACATCACCTGATGGCAGATACATACAGAAAAAAGCTAAATTAAATACTACGGATATAGCGCAGACACCCATATTAAAAGATGTAAACATAACTTATCATACTAATGAACCGCCGGCAACTCCATCTAATTTAACAGTAACGACATATGCCGATAGGATTGATATATCATGGGCACCAAATCCTGACTCTGATATTGCCGGATATAATATATATCGCGCGGCATCACCGTATATAAAAATAAATCCGATACTTATTACCACTACTTATTATAGTGATACAACAGTAATTTATGGTATAAATTATAAATATGCTGTAACATCGGTAGATGAAGCAGGCAACGAGAGTGCATTTCAGGATGAACCGGTATCGGCAACATTAGACATACTTGATATACTTCCATGCGCGGCATTTGGTAGAGATGGTATAATAGTAAACGGACAAGGAAAGATATACGGAAATATAAAGAGCAACAAAAACATAGATTTAACCGGCCAAACGAAAATAGACGGCAATGCAGAAGCAGGAACAATAACAATTAAGGGAAAAAGCGGAATAACAGGTACAATAACCCAAAATGCACAACCGGTAAATTTTAATCCAATAGACTTAAGCATACTACAAGAAAAAATATCGCAAAATAATGATAATAATAAAATACCACTAACAAACCAGGGAAAAGAAGCAATAATAAACGGAATACTCACGCTAACCGGGCAGGATACACTAACAATAACAACAGGAACATATTATTTACAAGGAATAAACCTATCAGACCAAACAAAACTAAATATACAAGGTAAAGTAGAAATCTTTTGCACCGGAAAAATAGATTTAACCGGGCATAGCAAAATACTAGATATATTCAACACAAATGCTATAATAATCTACAATATCTCAAATCAATCTATCGTAATGGGCGGACAAACAGAACTAAGAAGTATAATATATGCCCCCGAAAGCAGTATAATAGTCTCAGGACAAAGCATAATAATGGGAAACATCTTTGCAAAAAACATTGAAATTACTGGGCAATGTGTAATAATTGGAGAAGAAAATAAAGAGCAAATGAAGTTATACATAGCGCCGGAATTAGCACCAACGACAGCATTTATAAAAGGTGAGGTATATGCATTTCCGAACCCTGCAAAAGGCGGATACCAGCCGACGATACATGTGGAGTGCGGAATTGCCGACAGTGTAGAAATACAAATATACAACATAGCCTGTGAGTTAGTGCACAAAGATGAAATATCCACACAACCAATAATCAAAAACAACAAATATGCTTATGAGTACACTTGGGATATCTCCAATAAAGCATCAGGAGTATATATTTATTTAGTGCGAGCCCATAAAAATGGAGAGAATACAATAAGAGTATTGAAAAAAATAGCTATTTTAAAATAAAATATTTACAATGCGTAAAAAGAATCCTTATATTTTGGGTAGATTTCTCTTATGTGTGGAATAACAGGTATATATAATTACGGAAATGATAAACCTATAGAAAAAGGTATTTTGCAAAAAATGTGTGATGTTATAAGACATCGCGGTCCCGATTCTGAAGGTATATTTTTGCGAAATTCAGTCGGCTTGGGTATAAGACGGTTGGCAATTATTGATTTGCAAACAGGAAATCAACCCATACATAACGAAGACAACACTCTTTGGATAGTATTAAACGGGGAAATATATAATTTTATAGAATTAAAAAAAGACTTATCAAAAAATCATTCTTTTTACACCAAAACAGATACAGAAGTAATTCTGCATCTTTATGAACAGTATGGTGAAAAATGTGTGGAGCATCTCAGGGGAATGTTCGCGTTTGCAATTTGGGATGAAAAAAATAAAAAAATTTTTATCGCAAAAGACAGAGTCGGGAAAAAACCTCTCTACTATACCTTAATAAACGGTTCGTTCGTATTCGCATCCGAAATAAAATCGATATTGGAATATATCAAAAAAACACCGGAAACCGATTTGGAAGCAATAGACCTTTATTTAACATACCAGTATATTCCTTCACCAAAAACTATTTTTAAAAACATAAAATCACTTTTGCCGGCTCATACACTTACCTGTGATAAAAACGGCAATATAAAAACAGAAAAATATTGGGATTTGGATTTTATCAAAAAAACTGATTTATCCTTTGCTGAAGCATGCAAAAAAACGGAATCATTGCTTACAGAAGCAACCGATTTAAGAATGATATCGGATGTCCCTTTGGGAGCCTTTTTATCTGGCGGACATGACTCAAGTATAATCGTTGGGCTTATGAGCAAACTTTCAAAACAACCAGTGAAAACATTCTCTATCGGTTTTGACGAATCTGAATTTTCGGAACTAAAATATGCAAAAATCGCCGCAAATCATTTTAAGACAGACCATCATGAATTTATCGTAAAAGCAAACTTTATTGATATACTTCCTAGACTTGTGTGGCATTACGGACAACCATATGCAGATTCGTCTGCACTACCTTCATACTTTGTATCGAACGAAACAAGAAAACATGTTACAGTAGCTTTAAACGGTGACGGAGGAGATGAAACATTCGGTGGATATTTACGGTATAAAGCCATGAAAGGCTCGTTATATTTGTCCATTCCCTTTAGGTTATTAGGAAAAAAAATGACAAAAAATATTGCATCTTTTATTTTCGGCAGCAAATCTGCAAATGAAACAAAATATTTAAGATACATGAACCGTTTAATTTCAGCACTTTCCGACCCGCCGGAATTAAGAAACCTTCAATGGCATTATTATTTTTCAAATGAAGCAAAAAATATATTATACACTGATAAAATGAAACAGAATTTTAATAGCAATCCTTATGATTATTTATTGAATATCTTTAGAAATTCACCCGCTAAAAATATAATGGATAGAACTTTTTATACTGACATTAAATCTTATCTACCCGAATGCCTGCTGGTTAAAATGGACATAGCGTCAATGTCTAACTCGCTTGAAACCAGAAGCCCATTTTTAGACCATAAAGTAATGGAATTCTCAGCATCGCTTCCGCCGGCATGGAAAATACGCTGCCTGACGACAAAATATATACTTAAAAAAACATTCAAAGATTTATTGCCGAAGGAAATTTTATACAGAGGTAAAATGGGGTTTGGGATACCTGTCGGAAAATGGTTTAGAAACGATTGGAAAGGACAATTTAGGGATATCGTTTTATCACAAAAAGCAATATCCCGTGGATACTTTAAAAAAGAATCGCTTGAACAAATATTCGATGAACATATCAATGGGAAAAGAGAACACGGATACCGTATGTGGGCGTTATTGATGCTTGAACTTTGGCATATGGTTTATATTGACAAAAGTATTAAAATATCTTAAAATATAAAAATACGATTGCGCAGATTAAGAAAAACGATTACACAGATTAAGTCCTGACGGTGTCATCGGTGTAATCTTTCAAAAATCTGCCCGTCCTCCGCAGTAGCAGACTACTGCTACGGAGGATGGATGTAATCAAATTTTGTGAAAATTATGAACTGGAAAAAACAAAATGTTTTCGTTACAGGTGCAAGCGGTTTTATCGGAAGCCACTTGGTTGAGCATTTAATAAACCTCGGAGCAAAAGTAACCGTATTGCTCGAATATACTCCGTACAATGACATGGGTTGCCTTAAATTCCTGACGAAAAACATTCTTAACGAAATAGAACAAATACCGGGCGATTTACGGGATCCGGAATTAGTCAAAAAATTTGTTGAAAAAAAAGACGTTATCTTTCATCTTGCAGCATTAGTAGGTATACCGTATTCATTTGTTAATCCCAGAGAAGTATTTGAAGTCAATGCATTGGGAACTTTAAATATCTTACTCGCCGCACGGGACGCAAATGTTAAAAAAATAGTCACCACTTCAACATCGGAAACTTACGGCACTGCTTTATACACACCCATAGATGAAAAACACCCGCTACAGGCGCAATCACCGTATTCAGCCAGTAAAATTGCTGCCGACAAAATTGCGGAATCCTTTTATAAAACATACAATATACCGGTCGCCGTAATTAGGCCTTTTAACACGTATGGTCCCAGACAGTCGGACAGAGCAATAATACCAACGATTATTATACAGGCTTTAATGAAAAATGTGATAAACATAGGATCAACCACACCAAGAAGGGACTTAAATTATGTTTCGGATACCGTAAACGGTTTTATAAAGATAGCGGAATCGGATAAATCCATCGGACAGGTGATAAATATAGGCGCCGGAAAAGACATATCAGTCGGCGAACTTGCGCAATTGATATTATCTATAATGAGAAAGAAAATAAGGATAGTGTCAACTGAAAAAAGAAAACGTCCGGAAAAAAGCGAAGTAATGCAGTTATTATGCGATAACAGAAAGGCAAAAAAATTAGTCGGCTGGGAACCCAAAGTATCACTAAAAGAGGGTTTAACCAAAACAATTCAATGGATAAAAAAACATCCGGAATACTACAGCCCAGATAAATACCAGATTTGAGGATTTTATGATGAAAGCGGTGATTATGGCAGGCGGACAGGGAACAAGGTTAAGACCTTTTACTTTTTCCATACCTAAACCGCTCCTACCTATAACCGAAAAACCGATTCTTGAATTAATAATCAGGAAGTTGCATTCAATGAAAATTAACGAGATTATTTTAGCAATCGGTTACGGCGCAGAACTTATAAAAGCGTATTTTGGGAATGGCAACAAATTTAATGTAAAAATAAGATACATACAAGAAACAAAAATTTTAGGCACTGCCGGGCCATTAAAATTAATTAAAGGATTAAACGATCCTTTTCTTGTAATGAACGGCGATATAATAACAAAATTAAACTTCCTGGATATGTTTGAATATCATAAAAAAAATAACGCCGATATGACTATTGCTGCAAAAAAATATATCAACCAACTACCATTCGGAACACTTACAACTAACGGAAATTTTATTCATGATATAAAAGAAAAACCGACATCTAAACATTTAATCTCAACAGGAATTTATATATTAAGCCCAAAAGTCCTAAATTTAATCCCAAACGATACTTTTTTCACAATGCCGGATTTGATAAAATCTCTTATTAAGATAAAGAAAAAGGTAATAAAATATGAGTTTGAAGAATATTGGCTTGCAATAGAACAAATTGAACAATTAGAAGAAGCAACGACCAATGTGAAGGACTGGATAGACTTTTAATGAAACTTTCCGTAATAATACCTGTATATAATGAAGTATCCACCATTAGCGAACTAATCAAAAGAGTTAATCTTTCAGAAATCTCCATAGATAAAGAAATAATCATTGTAGATGGTAACTCTACCGATGGAACAATAGCAGTATTAAAAGAACTGGAAAAAACCATAAATCTTAAAATAATATATGAAGAGAATACAAAAGGGAAGGGTTTGGCAGTACGGAAAGGATTTGACGCTGCAACCGGTGAATTAATAATTATTCAAGATGCCGATCTAGAACTAAATCCAAACGAATATGCCAACCTAATCAAGCCAATTATTGATGGCAAAACATCAGTCGTATTCGGTTCGCGTTTCATGCATCCGGAAAGCGAATTCATGTTCAAAACCTATTTCGCAAACAAAATTACAGTATTATGTATGCAACTTTTATTTAGAAATTCTGTTAACGATGCTTTAACCTGTTACAAAGTATTTGATAAAAGATTATTAAATAGATTTAACTTCAGGTCTGATGGTTTTGATCTTGACGTTGAAATAACCGTAAAATTACTTAAAGAAAAAATAAAAATTTATGAATCGCCAGTTAAATATTTACCCCGCAGTTACAAGGAAGGGAAAAAAATTCACTGGAAACACGGTTTTAAAATGTTATTTGCTGTATTCAAATACTGGCTCATTCAATAGACTCATCTTGTATTGTTTATCATTCCTGAATGATTAGATTCTATCGGGAATCCAGAATTATTATCCTTTATTACCCAATGACCCCTGACTAAGCAGGTTTAATCCTGCTTAAGCCTGCTCTTGTATGTTTTAATCGGGGAACGTTCGGGATAAACTTTTTATGAAAGTATTATTCGTTAATCCGCCTTTTAAACCTCAAAAAGGCAAATTCTCAAGAACATCCAGAAGCCCTGCTATCACCAAAGGGGGTACTATATATTATCCTTTTTGGTTAACATATAGTGCCGGCGTTCTGGCAAAAAATGGATTTGAAATTAGTTTTATCGATGCCGCAGCAGATAAAAAAGAAGTAACCGAACTTATGGCATCCATAAAACAACTTAGTCCTGAATTAATTGTATTTGATACAAGCACGCCCAGCATTTACAGCGATATTGAGATTGTCGATTCAATAAAAAATATTCTTCCTAAAAGCTTTGTTGTTTTGGTAGGAACCCATCCATCGGCGTTACCAAATGAAACCATATCATTAAGCAAAAATATTGACGCTGTTGCAGTGAAAGAATATGACTATACAATAAGAGATCTTGCAGTTTGCCTGCGTAATAAACAGGATATATCCAAAGTCAACGGATTAATTTATAGAAATAAAAATGGAGATATAAAAACAAACGAGCCTCGCTCGTTAATAGAGAATCTGGACGAATTACCTTTTGTAACCGAGATATACAAAAAATTTTTAAATATAAGAAATTATTTTTTTGCGGCATGCGATTATCCCATGGTTATGATTATTACCGGGCGCGGATGCCCTAATAGATGTTTCTTCTGTGTATACCCGCAGGTTTTCCACAGCCGCAAGTATAGGTTCAGAAGCCCCGAAAATGTAGTTGAAGAATTTGAATATATAAAAAATAATTTACCTGAAGTCAGAGAAATCGGAATTGAAGACGATACTTTCACCGTTAATAAAAAAAGGGTGCAGGAAATATGCTGTTTACTTATTAAAAAAAATATAAAGATTAAATGGTATTGCAATGTCCGGGTGGACTTGGACCTTGAAACAATGAAAATAATGAAACGGGCAGGATGCGTGCTGGTTACCGTCGGATTTGAAAGCTTATCGCAGGAAATATTGAACAACATTCATAAAGGCACCACCGTTGAACAAATTATAAAATTTGTAAAAGATACGAAAAAGGCAGGGTTGTTAGTGCATGCCGCCTATATGGTCGGCAATCCCGGCGAAACTAAGGAATCTTTGGAAAATATGCTGGCTTTGGCAAAAAAAATGAACACTGACAGCGCCCAATTCTATCCTCTAGTTGTCTATCCCGGTACAGAAGCATATAAATGGGCAAAAGACAACGGATATCTAATTACCGAAGATTATACAAAATGGGCGGATGAAAACGGCGGATATTCCTGTTTAATCAGCACTCCTTTTCTTTCAAAAAACGAGGTTTTAAATTTCTGTCAAAAGGCAAATAAAGAATATTATCTGCGTCTACGGTATATTTTCTATAAATTAGCTTACACACTAATACATCCTTATGAAATAAGACGGATTTTGAAGGCAAGCAAAACATTTTTCAATTTTCTATTCCAACGAGGTTAATAATGTTTATATTCAGATCACCTGTTAGAATCAGCTTTAGCGGTGGCGGCACTGATATGGAAGTGTTTTATAATACTCACGGTGGAGCAGTGCTGAATGCAACAATAAACAAATATTTTTATTCTTTTTATAATCAAAGAGAGGATAAAGTCATACAGATTATCTCTTCTGATTTTCAAACAGCACTAAATGTGGAAGATTTTTATCAATTGCAGTTCGGTGAAGGATTCGACATACCTGTTGCAGTCATCCGACATTTCAGAATCAATTCCGGATTTGACATTTTTATGGCATCCGAAGTCCCACCGGGTTCGGGACTGGGTTCATCCGGTGCAGTAACCGTCAATCTAATAAAACTTTGTTCGTCCCTTAAAAAAGAAAATTTGTCAAAAAAAGAGATTGCGGAGGAAGCGTATTTTATTCAAAGAAATATTTTAAAACTGCCTATCGGAAAACAGGACGAATACGCTTCCGCTTTCGGTGGCATTAACTTTATTGAATTTGATAAAAACGGGGTCAGTGTTACTCCCTTCAAAAATGAAGAAATTATGGAAAAACTTCAAAAAAGACTTCTGCTCTTTTTTACCGGAAAAACCCGTAAGGCATCCGAAATACTGTCCAAACAGGAAGAGGGTGCAAAAAACAACAGCAATGTGGTTGAGGCAATGAAAAAAGTGAAAGAAAACTGTTTTTCAATGAAAAAGGCATTGGAAAGCGGTAAACTTGAAGAATTCGGAAGTTTACTTGACGAAGCATGGAAATACAAGAAGAAAATGTGCGATACCATAACAAATGAAACCATTGACGAACTCTACGAAACCGCCAAAAAGAACGGTGCACTTGGCGGAAAACTTACCGGTGCCGGTAGCGGCGGATATCTTATGTTTTTCTGTGAGGAGAAACAACACGATAAATTAATAAATGCTTTAACTTCTAAAGGATTAAAACTGCTCGATTTTAAATTTGATACTCAAGGAGTCACTCAGTTATGAAAAAATTATCGATTGAAAATATCATTGTTAAAAATATTGAAGAAACAAAAAAGCTTTTTAATGAAATATCGGTTAAGGAAATTAATAAGATAATTGACTTGGTTTATTATGCATACAAAAAAAACAAACAAATATTTATAATGGGTAACGGGGGTAGTGCCTCTACCGCATCGCATTTTGCCTGTGATTTGGGTAAGGGAACAGTCGTAAAAAATAGACCTCGACTAAGAGTAATAAGTTTGAATGATAATATATCACTAATGACCGCTCTATCCAATGACTGCGGTTATGAATCCGTATTTACCGAACAGTTAAAAAATTTGGTGAATCAAAACGATATAGTTATCGTATTTACCGCTTCCGGCAATTCTCCGAATATACTGAATGCCACAAAATATGCCAAGTCCAAAGGAGCAATAACCGTCGGTTTTATCGGTTTTGGTGGAGGAAAACTTAAGAAACTGGTTGATTACAACATTACATTTTCAAATAACAATTATGGGCAGGTTGAAAGCATCCATAGTTATCTAACTCATTTAGTATCACAAGTCTTCAGAAAAAAAATTGAAAATGAATAAAATTAATTCTCAGTCAGATTATGAACTTTGGGACACCCATTGGAAAAACGAAAACAGTATAACTCTTGTGGGGAAAGTGATATTAAGAGAAAAACAAAAAAAGATAAAAAAAATTTTAAAACAAAAATCAATATCTACTGCAATTGACATCGGCTGTGGATTAGGTTATTCACTGGATACACTATCAAAAATAGGTATCAGTAAAATTATAGGTATAGACATATCAAATACAGCGATAGACACCTGCACCAAAAAAGGATATACTGTATTCAACAGAAAATTAGAAAACGAAAACGGAAATTATGATTTGGTATTCAGTGATGGTCTCATTGAGCATTTTCAGGATTTTACATTATACGCACAACACCTGATGAGAATAAGCAATAAGTATGTATTATTGGCTCAAACCGACCACGACTCGATAATAGTCAAAATACTTCTATTTTTAGAAAATATTTTCAGAAAAGGTGAAAATATTTACGAATATCCTCATAAGATACGGGATTTTATTAATTTTTTTCAGAAAGAAAAATTTAAACTTGTTGCCAATGAAAACGTTTTTTTCAAAGGTTTTAAAATATTGCTTTTTGAAAAAAATTAATTCTATTAAGGAGCTTTTTAATAAAAATATGAAAAATGAATTCCTAAAATTTTATGTAAGATTGAAATACGGTTTACATCTGAACAAACCGGTTTACCTTATAAAACTATTCAAAAATCTGTTTGAAGCAAGATTTTATAGATTATTTGGGATAAAAAAATATATTTTAAGAGGAATCGACTTTGCGCTTACATATGACTGTAATTTTAATTGCGAACATTGCTATGCTGAAAAACTTAAGAATGACGGTACAATACGAGCAATGAATCTTGATGATTATAAACGGGTTGCCAAAGAATCAATGAACTTAGGCGTAATAACCTTTTCATTTCAGGGCGGGGAAATATTCCTTAACAAAGACTGGGCTGAAATCATCAAGGTATTTAAATCAAACATCAATCATATCGTAATTACAACCAACGGCTCGTTCTTCACTGAAAAAATAGTAAAAACGCTTTCTGAAATCGGTGTAGATACAGTGCAAGTCAGTATAGACAGCGGAATACCAGAAGAACACGACATGTTCAGAAACCACAAGGGTAGTTTTGAGAAAATAATGAAAGGCATCGAATTACTTAAAATAAATAAAATAAAAATCGTAATCAATACAACAATAACCCATCAGAGTTTATACTCTGAAGGGTTCAAAAAAATTCTGGAATATTCAAACGAAAATAAAATATTGCTTGAAACCATCTTTGCAAGACCACTTGGGCATTGGGGCGGTAACTTTGATATTATGCTTACGGAAGAAGATATCCGATACTATTATAAATTAAGAAAAAACTACCCATATATCGTCCGCGATTTTGAAGCAAGCTACGGTGGATTCGGTTGTCCTGCAGTTAAAGAGGTTCTATATATTACTCCATATGGCGATGTCTGTGGATGCCCCTATAACCATATTTCAATGGGCAATATATTTGAAGAACCGCTTAAACAAATTAGAAAACGCGGACTAAAAAGTAAATGGTATAACAATTTTTATAAAAATGCTTGCTTAACTGCGCAGAATAGAGAATTTTTGAATAAGTATCTACCTCTATTCAAAAAAGTCGGTAAAACAAAATTGCCTCACATAAATGATTTGGAAGATTGAAGCACTACGGGCTTACGCCCGTAGAATCTATTATTTTCACTTCTGCGTAAATCCGCCGAAGTGTTATATTGGTTATCCATCTATCCCGATGCATCGAGATAGAATTTCACGTAGGCGGATTGAATGAATATATTATTTATTAATCCCGGTATAACTGCGATGCAAAAAGATGCACCGCCCGTAATTCCGCCATTAGGACTGGCATATATCGCTACTATATCAAAAAAAAACGGACATAAAGTGCTGATTTACGATTGCGTACTTGAAGGTGCAAAAAATCCCATACCGGTAAAAGAAAACGAATCAAACATGTTGTGCTATAGCGTTACCGACGACAATCTCTTAAACATACTTTCCAAATTTAAGCCCGATATAATTGCCATTTCAAACAATTTTACTGTAACGGAAAAAGAAGTTATCAGATTATCAACTCTATTTAAAAATTTCAACAGAAACATAAAAGTATTTGTTGGTGGAATAAATTGCACCGCAAGATATAATCAACTTATACAACATTCCGATATTGATATATTATTTATCGGAGAAGGTGAAGAATCGTTTTCGGAAATTCTTAATCGCATTGAGAAGAATAGGGATTATAACAATATCGAAGGTATTTGTTATAGAAAAAACGGACAGATTATAAGAACAAATCCTGCGTATGTAAAAAATATTGATAGTCTACCGGTTTTGGATTGGGACTTGTTGTATTTAGAAAGATATCTTGAATTTCAGCAGTTCATACACGGCATAAAAAAAAGAGCAATAGGTATGGTTACAAGTCGCGGCTGTATCTATGAATGCGTCTTTTGTTCTAGTAAAAGAATATTGGGCCACTGGCGAGGCAGAAGTCCGTCCTCGGTAATTGAAGAGGCAAAGTTTTTGGTAGAAAAACATAAAATCCAGGAAATACAGTTTTATGATGCAAATATTGCAATAAACCGCGCACGCTTCAAGGAACTTATGAACCTATGGATAAAACACATCAATATCCCTTGGTCCGCCGTAGGTGGGATACAAGTTACACATATTGATGACGAACTGCTATACCTTATGAAAAAAAGCAAGTGCCACACATTGGTAATATCCGTGGAACACGTAGAACCTCAGCTTCAAGAATTCATAGGTAAAAAGGTTCCTCTGGATAAAGTATTACAAATATGCAAAACCTGTAAAAAACTTGGAATTTGGATACATTGCAGTTTTGTAATAGGTTTCCCAAATGAGACCATTCAACAGGCAGAAAAATGTCTAAATTTCGCCAAAAAAGCTAATTTTGACAGTATAAGCGTATTCGCCGCGACTCCACTCCCGGGCTCAAGACTTTTTGATATAATTGCGCCGTTAAAAAAAATAGATCCTTTATCGGTTCGCCTATTATCAGATGATTTTTTATGTGTTAAAGAATCTGATATTGAAGCATTCAGAAATCTTAAAAAAAATATGCAAAAAAGATTTCTAATAAGCAAAATCATAAAAGAATGTAATCCAATTTCAATATTTCAAAGAATTATTTCATTCCGTATGACAAATTTTATTACAATTATTTTTAGGGTCTTTAAGCGTTATTGTGTATTACAAAAATGATATGAATATACTATTAATTGAACCACCGCCTCTGAGTAAATTCGGACATCCGAGAGTAATGGGAGCAATAGGTACCAACAAAACCGACATTGCTTCGCCTCCGTATGGAATGATGACCATATCCGGCATACTGGATAAACACGGTATTCCTTCACTAATAGTAGACGCCAACTCTGAACGAAAATCATTTAACGACATTCGTGAACTAATCATAAAAGAAAAAGCAAAAATGATAGTTTTCTCAATCACTATCCCGACTGTTTTCAACGATTTACTAATAGCAAAAATAGCAAAAGAAGTATCAAAAGACATACTAACGGTTGCAATCGGACCGTTTGCGAAATATTTCCATCACAAACTGCTATTGGAAAACGAATTTCTTGATATAACGGTACACAGCGAAGATGAACCGGTAATATTGAATATTGCCAAGAATAATTTTAACTTTAAGAATATTTTAGGTATCAGTTATCGCGATCAAAACGGCAATATCATAACTAACGAACGGCAACCGGATATTGAGAATTTAGACGAAATGGGTTTTCCGTCACATAATAAAATCAGCAGAACCATTTATCACGATCCTACAATACAAAGAACTCCTTTCACAATGGTCATGGGTACAAGAGGCTGTTATAACAACTGCACCTTTTGCAATCAGCCGTACTTTTGGGGCAAATTTAGAAAAAGAAGCATTGACCATTTCATAAAGGAATTGCAATGGATTATTGAATTAAAATTCAAAGAAATACGCTTCAATGACGCCGGTTTTACACATGATATGGAATGGGCTGATAAATTATTAGACAGGATGATTGCAGAAAAAATTGATCTGACTTGGGGCTGCGAAGTTAGGGCAGATAAACTTAATCCGAAAATAATTGAAAAAATGAAAAAAGCCGGTTGTCATTCGATTCATATGGGACTTGAAACAACCGATTCGGAAATATTAAAAACTATAAGAAAGAATATCACTCCTGCACAGATAAAAGAAGCTGTAAAAAATATTAAAAATGCAGGGATGACTGCTATGGTATTTTTTGTACTAGGACTTCCCGGTGAAACCAAGGAAACCATGAAAACAACAATTGATTTTTTAAAATCACTTAATGCCGATTTTATAACTTTAGGTATAGCTACTCCAATGCCGGGTACCGACTTTTATCATTATATGAAAGAAAAAAAATTAATAAAAACATACGACTGGAGTAAATATGACCCCATGCAAAAACCTGTATTTGATTATCCGAACCTATCTGGTGATGAAATATATAGAACCATGTTTGAAGGAATGCGAAGCTTTTATTTAAGACCTTCATATTTGGTAAAAAGATTAAAATCTATAAAAACATACCACGATTTTAAAACAAACTTAAGGGGTTTAATATCTTTTATAAGGCAATTTCTCGTAACAAAATAGTAAGACAGTTCTTCTCTGTATAAAATACAGGGTGTAGTTCCGCTTGACCTTTAAAGTTTTTTTGATAGTCGGACAGGCAATATGGAACAACAAAATGTCAAAATGAAAGACTTGACCCCATTTTCAAAAGTTTTTGTAACTAAATGTACCGATTACGATGTAAATAACATATATTCAAACTTAAAAAAGTCAATTGGGTGTTTTGATGATTTATCTTCTTTTATAAAAAAGGGGGAAAAGGTCTTGCTAAAACCCAATATGATAATTGGCAAAAAACCTGAGTTCCACGTAAACACACATCCTGCTATTGTTGAATCAATTGCAAAAGTAGTTCTAGAATGCGGAGGTATTCCGGAAATAGGAGATAGTCCCCAGAGAGGCACAGCAACAGAATTAAGTAGAATCATCGGATATGATAAAATAGCATCCAAATTGAACATTAAAATCGTTGATTTTACCGAACCCCGTATCTCCTTTTATAAAGACAGTAAAATATATAAAAAGTTCGAAATTGACAAAAAGATATTTGGATATGATAAAATAATTAATTTAGCCAAATTAAAGACTCATGCCAGTGCTATCGTTTCTCTTAGTATAAAAAATATATTCGGAGTAATAAGCGGTCCATACAAAATTGAAAAACATCTAAATTGCAGAGACAACACCGAACTATTCGCAACTATGCTTTTAGAGCTTTACAATATCGTCAAACCCAGTTTTAATATAGTTGACGGTATATACGGAATGGAAGGCGATGGACCTACCGATGGGGTTCCAAGAAAGTTAAACATGTTGATATGCGGAAACGACGGTATCGCAGTTGACCGCGTAATATGCGAGTTATTAGGAATTGACCACAATATAGTCCCAATATTTAAAGCTAACAAAAAACTTAAAATCGGTGAAGATAATATAAAAAATATTGAAATTTTAAATGAAAACATTGATGACTTAAAAGTATCTGATTTTAAACTACCAACTACTGTATCAAAAGAATCTGCATTACCGATTAAACTATTAAAACGTATTGTAAAATCCGTATTGAATGATTATTTTCTAACCAGACCTGTAATATCTCAACAGCTTTGTAAAAAATGTTTTAAATGTATTAAAGTATGTCCGTTCAATGCGATAAGCAATAAAAATAACTTAGTAAAAATAGATAAAAAGAAATGCATGCGCTGCTATTGTTGTCATGAAACATGCGAATATGGGGCAATTAAAATAAAAAAAGGTCTTATATGAAAACAGCAACTATACTAATATCAACATACAACAAGAAGGAAGCAATTGAGAATTGCATCAAATCGGTAATATCAGTCGATTACCCTGAGAAAAAAATATTTGTTGTTGATAATTATTCAACCGACGGTTCATATGAAATATTGGAAAAATATAAGAATCATATTGAACTGCATCAATATAAAAGCAGTTTGGCAGTTGCCCTTAACTGGGCAATAAGCCAAATTGAGTCGGAATATATTGCCTTCACTGATGCGGATTGTGTCGTTGACAAAAACTGGTTAAAGGAACTTATTAACGGTTTTGATGAAGAAAACCTAATCGCTACCGCTGGATATTGCGGTACACCTGATGGCTTAAACTTGTTTCAAACATTAATCGGATTAGAATTAGAAAAAAGATTTAAAAAACTGCCGTTATATATATCCAGGGCACCTACCATGAACCTTTGCGTAAAAAAAATATTTGCAAATAAAGTTGAATTTGACGATTCTATACCTTACGGAATAGAGGTTGATTATGGATATAAACTAACGAAATTTGGAAAAATGAAATATGTGCCTTCGGCAAAAATATTGCACTATCACAGAAGCTCTTTAAAAAGTTACATTAACCAGCAATCAGGATACGCAAAAGGCGGTATCAAATTGGTTCTTAAATATAAAAATATCATCAAAGGCGACGACATATCGGAACCTAGAATGGTAATTCAAATACCGTTATTTATCGCTATTATATTCTGCCTTATAGGTTTAATATTTAATAAAATATTCTTGATTCCGTCTATATTACTATCAGTGGTTTTGCTTTCCATTTATATACTTGACATTCAGGAGATACTTAAAAGAAATAACAATAATTTCGTACCCAAAATATACTATTTATTACTTTTTCCTCTATTCTTAATCAGAACAATTTCATGGTTTTGGGGAACATTAGCAGGAACTCTATCATTATTTAAGGAAGTGATATCTAAATTATGCAAGCGGTAATATTAGCAGGCGGTTTGGGCACTCGCCTAAGACCGATAACATTAGAAATTCCAAAACCTATGGTTCCCATAAATGGAAAGCCGTATTTGCATTATCAACTTGAAATGCTACAAAAATATAATATAACTGACATCCTAATATTAGCGGGTCATCTCGGTCATAAAATCGAAGAATATTTCAAAAATGGTAAAAATTT